>JBOFGM010000057.1:0-2264 GCA_051649105.1 Iodobacter sp.
ACCGGTGGCCTTTGGTCCGGAACCCGATCAGCAGGCCCGTTTATTATTTGCTTTCTCTGCCACCGACAGCCACAGCCATCAGCGCGCCTTAAAGCAGCTGGCGCAACTGATTATGGATGAAGAGAAATTTGCCGCCTTAGCCGCAGCCACCTCGGCCGCAGAAGTATTAGCCCTGATTAACAGCGTTTCACAGTGAGGTTTTGATATGAAAATTATGATCGTATGCGGAAATGGTCTGGGCAGCAGCATGATGCTGGAAATGACAGTGAATGCGGTACTGAAAGAAATGGGTGTCAGCGCCGATGTGCGCCATACCGATTTATTCTCGGCCAAAAGCGAAACTGCGGATCTGTTTTTAGGTGCGCCGGAAATTGTCAGCGGCCTGAATGATGGTGTCCGCCAGCTGGCAGGTGTGCGCAATATTATGGATAAAACAGAAGTCCGGGCCGCCATTACGCCTTACCTGAATTAAGGAGCCGTACCATGATTAAATTTGCCCTTGATATTCTGTCTGATCCGGCCATTTTGATCGGGCTGTTTGCCCTTTGTGGCTTGTTGCTGCAAAAAGCTAAAGTGTCCGATGTGATTGGCGGCACGATTAAAACCATTCTGGGTTTTGTGATTCTGGGGGCAGGTGCCCAGATTCTGATTGGCTCGCTGGATACCTTCCGGCTGGTGTTTGATCATGCCTTTGGCCTGAAAGGAACCATTCCTAATAACGAGGGTATTACCGCGCTGGCGCTGAAAGAAATTGGCTCACAGACGGCCTATGTCATGATTCTGGGCATGGTGTTTAATCTGGTACTGGCCCGTTTTACCCCGCTTAAATACGTCTTTCTGACAGGGCACCATACTTTATTCATGGCCTGCCTGATTGTGGCGGTATTACATGCTTCAGGTATGGGTAATGTCACCATGGTGTTGTCTGGCGGTGCGCTGCTGGGCTGCTTAATGGTGGTGATGCCTGCGCTGTTGCAACCCTTTACCCGTAAAGTCACCGGTAATGACAGCTTTGCGCTGGGGCATTTTGGCTCCTTTGGTTACCTGGCGGCCGGCCTGATCGGTACGATGGTTGGCAAAAAAGGGCGCTCCACCGAAGATATCAAGGTGCCGGCTTCGCTTAGCTTTTTGCGCGATACCTCGATCTCGATGGCGCTGACCATGGCGATTCTGTTTTTTGCGGTATCGGTGGCGGCCGGCGGTGATTTTATTGAGCGCGAGCTCTCTGGCGGGGTTAACTTCCTGGTGTATGGCTTTAAGCAAGCGCTGACATTTTCGGCCGGGGTTTACATTATTCTGGCTGGGGTGCGTCTGCTGATTTCTGAAATTGTGCCTGCATTTAAGGGTATTTCAGACAAGCTGATTCCTAATGCCAAACCGGCACTGGATTGCCCGGCCATCTTCCCGTTTGCCCCAAATGCGGTGGTAATTGGTTTCTTATGCAGCTTTATCGGTGGCCTGATTGCCATGTTTATTACCCCGGCAATTGGTCTGGCGGTGATTGTACCCGGCCTGATTCCGCACTTCTTTACCGGTGCCACTGCCGGCGTGTATGGCAATGCCACAGGCGGTTTGCGCGGCGCGATTCTGGGCTCGTTTGTTAACGGCCTGCTGGTCAGCTTCTTACCTGCACTGCTGCTGGGCAGCCTTGGCTCTCTCGGCTTTGCCGGCACCACCTTCGGTGACACCGACTTTGGCGTGATCGGCTTACTGCTCACCGGCATCATCCGCGTGTTTTAACCTTGAAGGGCAGCCCGCAGTCATTGCGGGCTTTGAGTGGGCAGACAATAAAAAGGGAGCGATTGCTCCCTTTTTTTACGGATGACGGCTATATCCCCCGGAAGGAGGGTGCCAGCTGGTATTGAAGCTACGGCTCTATACCCAGCCCAGCCAGCGCAAGGGGAGTTGTATATCCAGGTCTTTATACCAGGCGTAAGCGCACCAGCCGCCGATGGCGGTGTAGATGACTGGAATGAGGTTGTAAGCCATCCAGCTTAGCAGTGATTTAAGCTCGGATTCCCCACTGGCCACACGTAAGGCCTTAGGAAAGCGAGGTTCATAGCTCAGCATTAGTGAGCCGTAATGCCCGCCCACGCCCCAAAATACAAATAAGGGGGTTAAAGCGAGGCGCAGCCATAGAAATGAATGGCCCAGATCAAAACCACCGGGCAGATTTAAGCGGGATACCGCCAGAATACTGGTCAATGGATCAGGCCATTTACTGCGCAGGCGTTTGGGCATCGGCACTGCATCGGCACCGTCTT
>JBOFGM010000058.1:0-5849 GCA_051649105.1 Iodobacter sp.
TATTGGCCGTCTGCAGCAGGCTGAGCATGATGTCACCACGGCGCTGGATACCTTCCGCTTCGATCTGGCGGCTCAGGGTATTTATGAGTTTGTCTGGAATGAATATTGCGACTGGTATATCGAGTTGGCTAAGGTGCAATTGCAGTCCGGCAATGAAGCACAGCAGCGTGCCACCCGCCGCACCTTAGTGCGCGTGCTGGAAGAAACGCTGCGTATGGCGCATCCGATTATTCCGTTTATTACCGAAGAGCTGTGGCAGGTTGTGGCTCCGCTGGCCAATGCGAAGCAAACCGAATCAATTATGGTGGCCGACTGGCCGGTGGCTGATTTAAGCCAGATCAGCCCGGCGGCTGATGCACAGGTTGAATCCTTAAAGGCACTGGCCTTTGCGGTGCGTAATCTGCGCGGTGAAATGGGCTTGTCTCCTTCACAAAAAACACCGCTGTTGATGGAAGGCGGCGATGAGCTGCTGCAATTTTCGCCTTACCTGATGCCTTTGGCTAAGCTGGCCAGCGTGAATATCGTGGCGAAGCTGCCAGAAGACGATGCACCGGTGGCGGTGGCCGGCAGCACCCGTTTAATGCTGAAGGTAGAAATCGATAAGGCCGCAGAATCGGCCCGTCTGACCAAAGAAATTGGTAAGGTCAGCGAAGGCGTGGAAAGAATTAAAGCGAAGCTGGAAAAACCTGGTTATCTGGATAAAGCCCCGGCGCATCTGGTAGAAAAAGATCAGGCGCAATTGCTGGAATTTGCAGAAAAACTGACTAAGCTGCAAAGCCAGCTGGCTAAACTGCAATAACACCCGTACAGGCTGCGGCAAATTCTTGCTGCAGTCTGTTTATAACCTGGCATTTGCTTCAGGCAGGTGTTGAAGTCAGTAAGATAAAAAGGATTTTATGATGATGAATAACGATATTTTGCGCAGCGTGCGCTATATGCTGGATTTAAGCGATGCACATATTGTGGATATCGCTAAATTAGCAGATTTCGAAATTGATAAAGCCGATGTGGCCGCTTATTTAAAAAAAGAAGATGAAGAAGGTTATCTGGAATGCAGCGATGAAACGCTGGCTTATTTCCTTGATGGTCTGGTTTTCCATAAACGCGGTAAAGATGACACCCGTCCGGCTCAGCCCATTGAATTGCCAATGACCAATAATATGGCTCTGAAAAAATTGCGTGTGGCTTTTGAATTAAAAGAAGAAGATATGCATTTGGTATTGGCCGCTGCCGGTTTTGAAGTATCTAAACCAGAATTAAGCGCTTTATTCCGTAAAGAAGGTCATAAACATTACCGCAGCTGCGGTGATCAATTGCTCAGAAACTTTTTAAAAGGTTTAACCCTGCGTTTACGCGGTTAATTCTGGCGGCAGATTCATGATGCAGAGCAGCATGCTTACTTTGAATATCATCGGCCCGGGCCGGCTGGGTAAATCCCTGGCCCGTCTGGCACAAGCATCCGGGCAATATCAGATTGGCGGGGTTTACTCCCGTTCATGCTGTGGTCCGGCAGTTGATTTTATCGGGGCTGGTCGTGTTTGTTCTGCGCTTGAGCAGCTGCCTGAAGCTGATTTATTTTTACTGGCGGTGCCTGATGCCGCCATTGCCGGGGTGGCCGCAGAGCTGGCCGCCTCTGGCGTGGTCAGGCCGGGTAATGTGGTATTTCATGCCAGCGGCGTTTCTGAATCGACCTTGCTGCAGCCGCTCGCGGCCAGCGGGGCTTATCTGGCCAGCCTGCACCCGGCCTTCTCTTTTGCTGATCCGGCCTTAGCGGTTAAAACCTTTGCCGGCACCCTCTGTGCACTGGAAGGCGATGCCCAGGCCTGTGTGTTATTGCATCAGTTTGCACTGGCGCTGGGCGGCAAGCCCTTTGCATTACGTGATGGTGGTAAAGCGGCTTATCATGCCTCGCTGACGATGGCCGCCAATTATCTGGTGACGCTGGCCGATTTATCGGTGCGTACCGCCCGCGAAGCAGGTATCAGCGATGAAACCGCACAGTCTCTGGTGCTTAATTTAATGCAGCAGACGCTGAGTAATATTAAAGCACTGGGGCCGGCAGCTGCTTTAACCGGGCCGGTTGTGCGGGGTGACCTGAGCACGGTAGAAACCCATCTTGCCGCGTTAACCGGCACCACCCGCCATTGTTATCAAAGCATGGGGCTGGCAACGATTGAGTTGGCGGGTGAGCGTTTATCCGCAGAGCGGCAGCTGGCTTTACAACAACTCTGTAACTGATATTGGCGCGGGTTATTTAGCAGAATCTCTGTATTTTGTTTAAAAAAAGTCTTATGTAGTACTCTGCTGCACAAAATATAACTATATATAGATATTGTTATCATTTTCTTGCCTTGGTTTTTAATTTATTCTATAAAAAACAAATTCATTTCCCTCTGCTTATTTCTGATTATAAACAGGACAACTTGTGTTTGTTAAGGCTATTATTCGCATACAATAGATTAATATACTTATATAAAAGCTCCGTGGAGGATGAAAAATGTCATTGCGTAAAAAAGTTTATTTATTAGCACTCAGTATTTTGCTGGCTTTAATTGGCATTATGCTGGTCGGGCTTTGGACAATGCGTCAGGCAAGTAATGACGATAATAGTGCCCGGATTAAACAATTAATGGGCAGCACCTATAACTCCATTGTTCAGCTGGAAAATATGGCGGCCTCAGGCAAGCTGCCTGAAGCACAGGCTAAAGAAATTGCCACTCAGTTATTGCGTGAAAATAAATATCATAAATCTGAATATGTTTATGTGGTGGATGAAAAGCTTAATTTTGTTGCCACACCGCTGGACCCGCAATTGCACGGCACCAGTTTTAATGATTTTAAAGATGCCAGTGGTAACAGTGTGGGCGCACTGGCACAGGCCGCTCTGGATAAATCCGGCGGCGCATTAACGGAATACTGGTGGACCTCCAGGCGCGAAGGCAAGGTGGTGGATTTACTGTCGGTCGCTCAGAAAACCCCGCGCTGGGGCTGGGTGGTGGGTAATGGCATCAGCTTTGCTGAAGCCGATGCACGGTTTTGGGGCAATGCCCGCTGGCAGGTGCTGATTTGCCTGGCCGTGGCCGGTGCGGTGGCGCTGATTATGGTGGGTGCGGTGCGTAATTTACTGCGCGATTTGGGCGGTGAACCTAAAGAAGTGATGGAGCTGGTACAGATTGTGGCCAATGGGGATTTAACCAGCGATCACCGTCTGCAAAATGTCTCCACGCAAAGTATTTATGGTTCGGTACTCAGGATGCGTGAATCACTGCGCGATGTGATTTCACAGCTGTCTTCTGTGGTCAGTACCCTGCATTATTCAGGTGATGAAATCGTTGCCAAGGCGCAAAGCAGCAATCAGCTGGTTGAAGCGCAAAGCCAGGCGGCAACCCGTATTGCTCAGACGGCAGAAGACTTTACCCGTCAGACTCAGCATGCAGAGCAGCAGGCCAATAAAGCCCGTGGTCAAAGCGAATCGGCTACTAAAATCTCAGCTCAGGGTCTGGCGGTGATTTCGGCCGCCGTGAATCGTTTTTCTGATATTGAACATTCGGTGGGTGAAACCCAAAGCAGTATTGATGATCTGGCACAGCGGGTTGGCAGTATTTCTGCGGTGATTGCCGTGATTCGCGATGTGGCCGATCAGACTAATTTGCTGGCCTTAAATGCTGCAATTGAAGCGGCACGGGCGGGTGAGCAGGGCCGTGGTTTTGCGGTGGTGGCCGATGAAGTGCGTAAGCTGGCCGAGCGGACCAGTACCGCAACCCGTGAAATTGGTGAAACAATCAACGCCGTGCAAGACAGCGGTCAGACTGCCAAATCGCGAATGGACGGGATGGTGGTGCAGCTGAAAGAAGGGATTCGCCAGACCAAGGAAGGCGGTGACGCCGTTAAAACCATTCGTGAAGAATCGGCTGCAACCGCATTGGTGGTCGGGCAGATCGGTGAGGCTCTGGCCGCACAGGTGCATTCCAGCCAGGCCATTCGCAACGATGTGGATGAAGTGGCTCAGTCAGCTTCAGGCTCCCTGCAGGCGGCTCAAGGCACGGTAGCGGTGGCGCAATCGATTAAGCAGGTTTCAGAGCAGCTGGAAGTGCTGATTAAGCAATTCAGATTGTAAGCGTCATATCCTTACCCAAGGCCATGCTCTGCATGGCCTTTTTTTATATCTGGCACCCTGGTGAAAGAACACAATTGGTAACAAGGACTTACAGTAACTATCAGGTGAAAAATACCTTCGTGTTAGTGTCGAATTTCACTGCTTTTTTTATCAAAAAGCGGCAGGATAGCGCCATTAGGTGGTTTAGAAAAAAATAATCTTTGGCCTTGTTCGTCACAGAGCCCGACTAAACTATCTGTTAACGACTCTATGGAGATTACTTTATGTCAGCCCCTAAAACGCATCCTTTATTTCTGGCCGCGGCCGCTTCCGTGATTCTGGCTTCTGGTGTGGGGATTGCAAACTGGCTTGGTTTTGTTGGCAAGCCTGCCGCAGAACCGGTTGCCGTGGTGGCCAGTGCACCCGCTGCCAGCGCGCCTGCAGTATTGGCTTTGGCTACGATCACCCCTGTTGTGACCCCTTTGCCAACCGCTGCACCAACCCCGGCTCCAGCCCCTGTTCCGACCGCGGCTCCGGCCAAAGCGCCTGTAAAACACACAACACCTAAGCCTCAACCGGCCGTTACCCGTCCGGCAGAAGATGCCAAGCCGGCACCGATTGTCTGGCCGACCAAAGAAGTATGTAAAAGCTGCGGCCGGGTGATTTCCGTGCGCACCATTGAGAAAAAAGGTGAAGCTTCTGGCGGTGGTGCGATTGCCGGCGGTGTCTTAGGCGGCGTAGTGGGCCATCAGATTGGCGGTGGTACTGGCCGTACTGTGGCTGAGGTGCTGGGTGCGATTGGTGGAGCCGTGGCCGGCCATCAGGCAGAAAAGCAGTATCGCAGCGTAACCGTATATGAAGTGCGGGTTTCATTTGAAGATGAAAGCGAGCGCACTTACAGCTTTTCAGAGCGTCCTTCTTTCAGCCAGGGTGACCGGGTTCGTTTAAGCGGTGACACCATTGTGCCAACCGGTAACTGATTAACCGGTATATAAACAACAAAGCCGCATTTATGCGGCTTTGTTGTTTAGTTTTGCTCCATCCCTAATTCCTGAATTTTACGGGTCAGGGTATTTCTGCCCCAGCCCAGCAGCTCGGCCGCTTCAATTCGTTTGCCACCGGTATGCAGCAGGGCCCGCTCAATCACCATCCGCTCAAAAGCAGGCGTCAGCTCATCCAGTATCCGGAGGTCGCCCAGGCCCAGACGCAGGCTGATTTCTGCTCCAAGGGCGCTCAGCCAGTCAGCTCCCTTAGGTGGAGCCTCGTCGGTACTGCTAAGTTCTGGCGGCAGATCATTGGCTTCTACCAGCGCACCGGGGGCCATTACAGTCATCCAGTGGCAGAGGTTCTCCAGCTGGCGCACATTGCCTGGAAAGCTGAAGGCGGCGAGTTTTGCCATGGCCTCGTCGCTCAGACGTTTAGCCTCAACGCCCAGCTCCGCGGCCGATTTACTCAGAAAAAAGCGCGCCAGCAGCGGAATATCTTCGGAGCGCTCTCTTAAGGCGGGCAGGCGCAGGCGGATCACATTTAAGCGGTGAAATAAATCTTCCCGGAATTGGCCGGCTTTAACCCGCTCTTCTAAATGCTGATGGGTGGCCGCAATCACCCGGACATTGGCCTTAATGGGCTGATGCCCGCCCACCCGGTAATAAAAGCCATCAGAGAGCACCCGCAGTAAACGGGTTTGCAGCTCGGAGGGCATATCGCCAATTTCATCTAAAAACAGGGTGCCATTTTCAGCCTGCTCAAACCG
>JBOFGM010000059.1:0-7973 GCA_051649105.1 Iodobacter sp.
GTTTAAATCAGCTGATGGTGGTGAAATCTTCGGCCCGTTATTTAGCCGGGGTGGTGCGCTGGCTGGAAGAGGGTGATGGTTATTTGCATATGGGCCTGATGTTGTTGCCGGGGTTGCCGCAATCGGCAGAAGTACGCCCGGCAGAGACCGCCAGAGCCAGCGCGGCATTTACTGAGGTGATTTGGCTGCCGGCAATGGCCATGTTAAAAGCCCCGGATTCCATCTTATTGCCTAATGGCTGGTTCCGGGCCGGGCGGCAATGCGAAATCTGGAACGGTAAAAAGCTGCTGAAAATAAAGCTGGTGAGCTTAATTGAATATGGCTGCAATTTTGAGCGTGTGCTTTTTACTGAATTAAAATTTTAAAACCGCAGGCAGAAAACCAATGATTGCTTTTCTGCCTGTTCAGCCGCCGCTGGCGGTTCGCAATAGCATTGCTTCATCCACATGATCAATTTGTGCCGGGCTGAGAAATAAATCGGCGTAGACTTTCCATACTTTTTCTTTTACAAAAATCTCAAATAAATCCGCATCAATATGCTGCTCATTAGCCATACGGGCCAGAATAGTCAGCGATTGTGATATTTGCATTCCATCTTTATAGGGGCGATCCCTGGCGGTTAAGGCTTCAAAGACATCGGCAATGCCCATAATCCGGGCCTGAATACTCATTTGATCTTTGTTTAAGCCGCGCGGATAGCCTTTGCCATCCATTCTTTCATGATGGCCACCGGCAAATTCCGGCACGTTTTTTAAATGCCGTGGCCAGGGAAGAGATTCCAGCATTTCAATGGTCACTTCAATATGATGATTAATAATCTCTCTTTCGGCCGTGGTGAGAGTGCCGCGGGCAATAGATAAATTATTGCTTTCATCGGCAGATAAAAAAGGGCTGATTTGCCCGGACGGATCCTGCCAGCTTTGCCTTGCAATGGTTTGAACGCGCTCCTGGTCGCAGGCGGGCATCCATTCACTGCCGGTATTGGCTTTTTGTAAAAAGGCTTTATCGTTCTCTATTTGGGCCAGACGTTGCTGCCATTCTTCTTTACTGCATTTGCCGCGCAAAAAATCAATTTCCGCATCCCGTTTCAGCACTTCAAAGCGGGTATCAATTAAATGAATCCGGTCATAAATAGTCTGTAATTTGCTGGCTTTATCCACAATATGCACCGGGGTGGTGATTTTCCCGCAGTCATGCAGCAGGCCGGCAATTTTTAATTCATAGCGGTCGCGGTTATCCATATTAAAACCGGCCAGTGTTCCATAATTGGCCTGATGTGCGGCTTCGGCCAGCATCAGGGTGAGCACCGGCACGCGCTGGCAATGGCCGCCGGTATAGGCCGATTTATCGTCAATGGCCAGATTAATTAAATGAATAAACGATTCAAACAGCTCTTCCAGCTGATCAATTAAACGGCGGTTGGTCAGGGCTATGGCCGCCTGCGAGGCCAGCGATTCCGCAATGCTTTGGCTGTCCTGATCAAAATAACTAAGTGCACCATCCGGACCTTTTGCATTAATTAATTGCAATACCCCAATAATTTCCCGCTCATGATTTTTCATGGGTACGGTTAAAAATGATTTAGAGTGATATCCCACACTGGCATCAAATTTTTTAGTGCCGGAGAAATCATAGCCTTCGGCGGTATAGGCATCATGAATATTAATGGTGATATCTTTATTAACGGCGCAAGCCACCACATTATTGAAATTAGGCGAACCATCTTCGTGTTGCAGCGGCACCGATGGCAGATTAACCGGCTGCCCGGAGGTGCCTCCCAGTGCAATACCCATCGATTCGGTGATCACAATTTCAAAATGCAGGGCATGATCTTTAACCAGATACAGTGTGCCTGCATCGGCATTAAGCAGGTTTTTGGCGGCCAGCAGAATGGTTTCCATCAGTTTATCGATATGATTTTCCCTCGACAGGGAAATACCAATGGCATTGAGCTGCTTTAAACGGTCAAGAAGAATATCGTGGCTGAGCATACCTGGATCTCTGAAATCATGCATAAGGCGGATGAGTACCGCCGTTTGGGGCTGCCGGGTCAATCTGTTTGGTTAAAGCCGTATTGATAGGTTTAAAAATAAATAATCTGATTTTGTTCTAAACGGTGAATGGTTAAATGGGTATTGCCCTGCAGGATTTCCTGCATGGTGAGTTCAGCATCGGCCGGTTTTAAATGGGTAATAAAAACCTGTACCGGGCGGGTTAATAATTGCAGCTGTTCCAGCAGGGTTTGCGGGCAAAAATGCCGGGAGATACTGGCCAGCTTAGATTCACTATTACTAAAGGCCGTTTCTATAATTAGATGGCTTAAATGTGGGGTGGCATTCACGATATCCCAGAATGCCTGATTGCAAACAGAATCCCCGCTGAATACCACCGCATTTTTTCCGCTGTCGATCAGATAAGAAACTGCCGGTACGGTATGCACGGCGGGTAAGGCCGTGATGCTGCATTCCCCAATTGGGTAAGACTGGCCGGTATTAAGGCTGTGGTAGCGTAAAAAGGGCGATTGGCTGTTGGGAATCTGATTAAAATCCGGCCAGACTGACCAGTTAAAAATATGTTGTTTTAATACCGCAAGGGTGGCATCACTGGCATAGACCGTCAGCGGCTCGCTGCGGCTGCCAATGATGGTGTCGGCCAGCATGGGCAGGCAGGCAATATGATCCAGATGGGCATGGGTTAAAAAAATATGCTCAATACGGGTCAGCTCAAGAAAGCTCAGCTCCCCCACACCGGTGCCGGCATCAATCAGGATAGATTCATCAATTAAAAAGGAAGTGGTGCGGTTTGCCCCGCCAATTCCGCCGCTGCATCCCAGTATTCTTAATTGCATAAGCCAGCCTTGTTATTTGCTGTCGAAATCATAAACGCCGTCCCAGTCTGCAGCGGGGGGATGACAGATATACGCTTCAATTCTTTCTGAATACACACTGTAGAGTTTGCAGCCGGGGTTTGCTGCCTGTAATTGCTGAAATTCAATGCGGGCGGCGGCCCATTGCCGGCTTCGGCAGAGCTGCAAGGCCTGGCTAAACCCGGCCAGCTCATCAGAAGGGAGGGGGTCTGCCAGTGGTTCATACAGGGTGACGGCGGCTGTTTTGCCCATCACCCGCACCCGGTCAATTTCGCGGTAAGTCAGCCGGGGTGCCGCGGCGGCGGTATTTTCGCTGACTAAAACGCTGACGCCATAGTATTTGGTCAGGCTTTCAATGCGGGACGCCAGATTAACGGCGTCGCCCATCACGGTGTAGTTCAGTCGAAATTGCGAGCCCATATCGCCGACGGTGACCGTACCGGTATTGATCCCTACGCCCACCGAGATTTCCGGCCAGTGGCGCTCTTTTAACCGGGGATTAAGTTTTTGAATGGCCCGCTGGATATCCAGTGCGGCCAGCACGGCATTTTCGGCATGCTCCGGATCAAACACCGGCGCGCCCCAAAAGGCCATGACGCAGTCGCCAATATATTTATCAATGGTGCCTAAATACTGATGGCGGATGACGGTTGAGATTTCGGTCAGAAATTCATTCATAAAGCGGCTTAATTCATCGGCGGGCATGCCTTCGCTGATCTGAGAAAAGCTTCTGACATCGGTAAACAGTACCGTCAGTGGTTTGCTCTGGCCGGCCATGGTGTATTTTTCCGGATCTTCACTCATCCGCTCCACCAGCTCGGGCACCACATACTGACCAAACAGCTGCGTCAGCTGACGTTTACGCCGGCTTTCAAAGAAATAGCCATAGGCCATATTCAGCATATACAGGCCAATAATCAGCATCAGCGAGGCGGCTAAGGGCATATCCAGCTGAGAAAAATGCCATAAGGCCAGATTAGAGGCGCACAGCAGCAGTAAGATCAGCAGGCAAAGCAGGGTGGCGCGTAAGGGGGTACTGCGGATCAACAGCCAGATCAGTAAAGGCCCCAAAAGCAGCAGTTGTAAAAATTCAGCCCCCAGCAAATAGCCCGGATGCTGTGGCAGGGTTTCATCCAGAATCGCCGCCACTAAATTGGCATGAATTTCCACCCCGGCATAGGATTCACCCACCGGGGTGACGCGTAAATCTTTTAAACCCGGCGCGGTGGTGCCGATCAGCACAATACGGCCGACCAGCGCGGCCTGGCTGACTTTGCCCGCAATCACATCGGCGGCAGAAAAATATGGAAAGCTGCCCTGCGCTCCTTTATAGGGAATCAGAGCCTGGCCTTTTTCATTGACCGGCAGCCTGCGCTTTCCCAGCTGAAAGGCTTCCAGCGAGGCAAAGCCATCGGCACTGGTCTCGATCACCGGGCTGAGCGCCTCCTGACCCAGTGCCAGGCGCGCTACGGCCAGACCTAAGGCCGGATAGTAATTCCCGCCAATTTGACTGATCAGCGGCACCCGCCGGGCCACACCATCCTGATCCACCACCGGAACAAAATGGCCGCCAAGGCCGGCAGCCTGTTGCAACAGGGGAAGATTGCCGCCATAGGTTTTGCCGCTTTCAATCCGGCTGGAAACGGCAGCTAAAGAAGTGGTATCCAGTACCGGTGCGGGCAGGGCTCCGCTGGAAACCGCCCTCGCTTCATTGCTGTAATAAAAGCCGGTGACCACGGGCCTGTTGCGAAGCGAGCGGGCAAAACGGGCGTCGGTATCCAGTGCCGGAGTGAGGCGTTTGAGTTCGGTTTGAAAGCCCGTATTAAGGCGCAGCTCATTATTTGCCAGCTGCTGCAATACCGGCAGGCCGGAGCTTTCATCGGGCTCGGCAAACACCACATCAAAACCCAGCGTTTTAATCTGGTAATGGTTAAATAACTGATCGGTTAAGCGGGCCAGATGATCCCGCCGCCAGGGCCAGCGGCCGAGCTTTGCCAGGCTGTATTCATCGATATCCACAATGGCGATACGCGAGTCGGTACTGGCGGTTATCCCCAGCCGTAAACGCACATCATATAAATAGGTATCCAGCTGGCTGAGCGTGGGTAAACGCGGTGCCCCGGCCACATGCATTAAGCATAGCAATAAGAGCAGACTGCCCAGAAGGACTTGTGGTCTGCGCAGCCGCCCGGCCATGATCAGCGATAGAAGAACGCCATTTTGATCCCAAGCAGCTCAATGATGTCTTCCTCCTGCAGCGGGCAGGCCTGGGTTCCAATGGGCTTTTGATTCACGCTGGGGTAGTTATTGCCCTCAACATGGGTTAAATAATAACCGCCGGGGCGTTTGGTAATCACGGCCACCTGCACACCGGTTTTACCCAGCGTGGTGAGATTTTTATTTAATTCCAGCTCTTTTCCGCTGTTGGCTCCGCTCATCACCCGGATCACGCCCAGCTGGGCCCCGGTGCTGGCCGGTGCCTGTGGTGCTGCCACCGCTTCAGGTGCTTTAGCCGCCAAATGGGAGGGCGTTGGCATCAGCATCATGGTTTTTTCAAAATCGGTATCTTCATTCAGCTTTTCGCTGAAGAAGTGCAAAATATGTTTACCAATCAGTACTTCATCGCCATCTTTTAATTGCTGCTTTTTAATATCCTGATTATTAATTTTGGTGCCATTGGTACTGCCCAGGTCTTCAATAAAGGCTTCATTGCCACGCAGGGTCAGCAGGGCATGCTCACCGGAGACGGCCAGATTATCAATCTGGATATCATTATTAGGGCGACGTCCGATGGTATAGAAATCCCGGTTCAGTTTTACTTCTTTAATCAGTGAGCCATCTAAGCTAAGGGTAATTTTGGCCATTATCAGATCTCAGTTTTTAAGCCGTGTATTTTAAAAATGTTTAAAAAAACAGCAATTGCATCAGGTAAACCATTGGCTCATTCTTGACCAAAGGCCGGAGCTGGCCGGAAAAGGTTCTTTTATCTTCACAATGATCGCAGAGATATTATCTTTACCCCCCATGTCATTGGCAAGCTGAATTAACTGTTCACTGTTCAGTGCTAAGTTGTGATTAAAGGCAGTTAAAGTATCTGCAATATCATTTTCTTCTGCCATATCGCTCAGCCCGTCTGAGCAAAACAGATAAATATCGCCGGGTAACACATCATGCTCATGCAGTTCGGCCTGAACCCCGCTTTCCACGCCCACCGCCCGGGTGACCAGATTTTTATATTCGGAATGGCGGGCTTCTTCCTCGGTAATCAGCCCGCTGTCGATTTGTTCCTGCAAATAGGAATGATCGCGGGTCAGCTGCACAAATTCTTTGCCGCGCAAGCGATAGAGCCGGGAGTCCCCTACATGCGCCACCGCCATCCGCGAATCATAAAATAAGGCGCAAATCAGCGTGGTCCCCATCCCCGCGCACTGAGGCTGGCTTTGTGCCGTGCCATAAATGGACTGATTGGCATGATGCACCGCCGCAATCAAGACATCATGAGCGGCCGGCCACAGGCAGTTTGGTCTTTGCAGATGCAAAGGAAAATCAGATTGCATTGCATCATGCACCACATGACAGACCATCTCGACGGCAATTCCGCTGGCCACTTCGCCGGCATTATAGCCACCCATGCCGTCGGCCAGAACGACCAGCCCCTTTTCCGTATCGAAATGGATGGTGTCTTCATTATGCTCACGCAGCAGGCCCGTATCGGACAAACCCGCCATTTCCAGCGCTTGTGAGAGATTAGGCATTGTGTTTCTCTTTCTGCGTCGGCCTGATGAATCCGGCCACTTTTGATCAGCTCCTGGCTTCTCTGCTCCGAAGCCCTGCTTCTAATTTAGTCATTGCTGCAGCAAAATGCGCCCCGGTCTGAAAGCGCATGCCGGTATCTTTTTGCAGGGACTTCATAATAATGGCTGCCAGCATGGCGGGCAGTCTGGGGTTGAGCAAGCGCGGGTCTTGCGGTGTTTCATTGGCGATTTTATACATCAGCCCGCCCATTGAATCTGCATTAAAGGGCAGGCTGCCGGTACAAAGTTGATACAACATCACGCCAAGCGAAAATAAATCTGAGCGGCCGTCTATTTTTTGCCCGGAAAGCTGCTCCGGTGACATATACGACGGGCTGCCCAGCACCAGGCCGGTACGGGTCTTACTGGAGTCAATCACCCGTGCAATGCCAAAGTCAGTCACCTTGACGATTTTCTCGTCCGGCTCATACATAATATTCGCGGGCTTGATATCGCGGTGAATCACCTGCTGCTGATGGGCATAGTGTAGTGCTTCTGCAACTTGCCTGACGATACTTGAAACTTCTATTAAAGGTAAAAGATGATTTTCCTCGGTGTATGCTAACAGATCATGGCCTTTCAGAAGCTCCATCGCGATATAGCAAAGATCATGTTCTTCACCGGCATCAAAAATGGTAACGATATTAGGGTGGTTCAGCCGCCTGGCCGTTTCTGCCTCGCGAAAAAAACGCTGCCGGAAATCATCAAGCTGGCCGGCATCAAATTCCTCCGCCAGTGACAGGGTTTTAATAGCCACTTCACGATCTGTTTTCTGGTCTTTTCCCAGATAAACAATGCCCATTGCCCCCTTGCCCAGCTCTTTTTCCACCTGATAAGGCCCCAGCATGGGCTTTTCCAGGCTGCTCTCTTCCAGCAGCATACTGCCATTAAGCCCGCTGACAGCACCATCGGGCATACTGGCTATCTGGGTGGCGCGTTGAAGTTTGGCCTCCAGATCGCGGTAGTGTGGGTTGTGCCCCGCCATATACTGAAAAACGGCTTCTGCCTGCGTAAACTGGTGTTTACGTTCAAAATCGAGGGCGAGGTTATATAAAATGCCCATCATGCCGTCATCCAGCGGCACCCTGGCCAGCATTTCAAAGGCCCGGTCCAGCTGTCCCTGCCCCTGAAAAGCCATTCCCAGCATCCGGTCTGATTCGGCAGATTCTGCCGAACCGGTGTGCGTCTTTAGTGCGCCGAGTCTTGCCGCCAGCATGCCTGTCAGCAATAAAGCGGCCGGCCCCATCAAGGGCAGCCAGATCATAAAGCGGGTCATCAGAATAAAATGGCTGGCCAGCACCAGTAATACCGCC
>JBOFGM010000060.1:0-5846 GCA_051649105.1 Iodobacter sp.
GTAGCGGGGCTCGGGTCAGAGTATCGCCAGTAAAGCTTGTACCGGATGACGCAGGCTGATGTGATCGATCAGCTTGGCCTGACAACGACAAGAATAGCCTGTTGCAAGCAAGCTGTCGCCTTGCTGATGAACGATTTTCGCCCAGCTTTGCTTATAAATTTGTTCTGACATTTTCCGGTGATCCGCCTCATGGCCAAAAGTGCCGGCCATGCCGCAGCAACCGGCAGGGCGAGTGGAAAGCGTGCTGCCCAATGCCTTAAACACGGCTTCCCAGTCGCTGAAGGCCGTCGCCACATTGGTTTTTTCACTGCAATGCGGCAGCAAAGTAAAGCTGGCCGCGGTCTTGGGCTGTGGTGGCCGTTTCGCCAGTTCCTGGGCCAGCCATTCTTGCAGCAGGGCCACTTTGGGCGGATTGCCCACGGTTTTGGCATATTCGCTGCGATAAGTCAGCGTCATGGAAGGATCGATCCCTACCAGCGGAACGCCACTGCGGGCCAAATTCTGCAACATGGCGCTGTTGGCGGTGGCGGTGCGGGCAAAACGGCTTAAAAAGCCATGCACATGCAGCGGCTTGCCATTGGGCAGATAGGGGGCCAGTTGCGGGGCAAAGCCCAGCTTACGTAATAGCTCAAAGGTATCCAGTACCAGTGTGGTTTCAAAAAAGCTGGTAAAGGCATCCTGCACAATAATAACGCTGCCCTCGGCCGGCGCTCTGGTGCCTGCCAGAGTAAATCCCCGGCGTAATAACTCTTGTTGCAGATGAATGCCCGAGAGCAGCGGGCTTTCGGTCAGATTAAGCCGCAGCATCAGCCAGCGGGTCAGCGGCAGGCGGATCAGCGCGTTATAAAGCCCGGGCATCCGGGCCAAAAGCGGCAGCGTGTCTTCCAGGGCTGCCACCAGATAGTCTTTTACCGGGCGCAGATAGCGGCCGTAATAGAGCGCCATAAATTTAGCGCGCAAATCCGGGATATCCACCTTCACCGGGCACTGGCCGGCGCAGGATTTGCAGGCAAGGCAGCCCTGCATGGCTTCCATCACTTCATGGGAGAAATCCGGCTCGCTTTTTAAACTGTTCAATAAGCGCCGTGGCCAGCCGGCTGGTGGAGTATCCGCCGGGTTGATCCCAGCACCTGCGAGCTGGCGCAGCCATTCACGCATTAATGAGGCCCGCCCTTTGGGGGAGTGCCGGCGCTCGCGGGTGGCTTTCCATGAGGGGCACATGGCGTCATCCGGATCAAAGTTATAACAGGCCCCGTTGCCATTGCAATGCAGGGCCCCGTCGTATTCTTTGCGGATATGAATCGGAATCTGCCGGTCATATTGGCCGCGGGTGGGGACTTCATCGATTTTAAGCAGGGCATCCGGGCTGGCGATTTTGCCGGGGTTCAGCTGATTATGCGGATCAAACACGATCTTTATTTGTTGTAAACAAGGATAGAGCGGGCCAAAAAACGCCGGAGCATATTCACTGCGCAGCCCTTTACCATGTTCACCCCATAAAACCCCGTGATAGCGCTGCGTCAGGGCCGCAACGGCATCGCTGATTTCGCGCAGCATCACCATTGCGCCTGGTTCTTTCATATCGATGGCAGGGCGGACATGCAGCACGCCGGCGTCCACATGGCCAAACATGCCATAGCGCAGGCCGTGGCGGTCCAGCAGCGCGCGAAATTCTGCAATATAGTCGGCCAGTTGCTCGGGCGGCACGGCGGTATCTTCCACAAAGGGAATGGGCCTGGCTTCACCGGCGCTGTTGGCCAGCAGGCCCACGGCTTTTTTACGCATGCCCCAGATGCGTTTAACGGCAGCGTCCCCGCGGGCCACGGTAAAGCCCAGCCTGCCGCTTCCTTGTAAACCCTGCTCAATATGGGCAATTTGAGCGGCCAGATCGTCGCTCTGATCGCTTAAAACTTCTAACAGATTGATACCCAGCGCCGGCGTCTGATCTTCCGGAAAGTATTCTTTAACTCCGTTCCAGATCAGATCGGTTTGCGCCAGCTGCAAAATGGTGGAATCGATGGTTTCAATGGAGGCCGCCCCCAGCGCCATTAAATGGGGAGCGTCCCTCAGCGCCGCATCAAAGCTTGCGTAGCGGATATTAACCAGTGCGCTGAATTTGGGCAGTGGCAGCACATTCAGCTTGGCTTCGACAATCAGCCCGAGCGTGCCTTCAGAGCCACATAAGATGGAATTCAGATCAAACCGGCCCTGGCTGTCGTAAATATGCGCCAGATCGTAACCCGTCAGACAGCGGTTTAATTTGGGAAAGGTGGTGCTGATTTGTTCTGCATGATCTTGCCAGATCCGGGCCAGCAGACCATGGGCATGGCCAATCAGATTATCCTGGTTGCAAACGGCTTTGAGCGCATTCTGATCCAGCGGCTGAGAATGCCAGAGCGTGCCATCCATTAAAACGGTATTGAGCTCCAGCACATGATCGCGGGTCTTGCCATAGCGGCAAGATCCCTGGCCGCTGGCATCGGTATTAATCATGCCGCCAATGGTGGCTCGGTTGGAGGTGGATAATTCCGGGGCAAAAAACAAACCCTGTTCGGCCAGAGCACGGTTCAGCTGATCCTTGACCACGCCGCTTTGTACTCTGGCCCAGCCTTCGGCAATATTGATTTCTAAAATCGCCGTCATATGGCGGGACAGATCCACCACCAGCCCGTCCCCCAGCGACTGGCCATTGGTGCCGGTGCCGCCGCCGCGCGGATAAAGCTTAATAGAGGCAAATTGCGGCTCTGCAGCCAGTTTCACCACCCGGATCACATCATCGGTATGCCGGGGAAACACCACCGCCTGCGGGAGCAGCTGATACACCGAGTTATCGGTGGCCAGAACGGTGCGATCGGACTCCCGTGCGCTGATCTCGCCGCTGAATCCGCGCAAATGCAGCCCGGCAATAAAATCGAGATAAAGCGATTGAGGAGCTGGCAGGCTGGAGAGGCGTGGAATCATAGCGGCAGCCAAGGATGAGTGGATCATAGAAGTAATACATTGGGTAAACGGTAAACGACTGGCAGACCCCGTGGCTGCCAGTGTTTTTATGCAAGCGCACCCTGTTCACTGCGCGCCATCATGGCTCTTAAGCCGTTGCGGCCGCAGTCATTTTAAAAATACCCTGGGCATTGGAGGCATCAAAGCGTAAATCCAGCTGCAAGCTGTTGGGCAGTAAATCCCGGCTGATAAATTCATAAAAAGAGCCGGGTACGGTGCGGGTGACCGGCTGATTTTTTTCATTCAGAAACACGCGCTCCACCAGCGCGGCTTTCAGCGCAGTCTGCCGCACCGAGCCGGGGCCGGATATTTCGACGCTGTCTTTAATCGGATAGCCTTGCTCACGCAGGGTATCGGCCAGTGCAATCACATTCGTGACCCGGTCGGTGGCATGGTTAAAGCGATTGCCTTCGGTGCTGATCCACGCCATTTCGGCCGATTCGGCCAGAATGGCCTCGTAATCCACTAAATGCGGTGTGGGATGCTGTACCTCAAAACAGGCCATCAGGCCGGGCAACAGCATGGCGGCCTGATCAAAGCTTAAAGATTGCTGCTCTGAAAGAACGGCCAGCAGGCTCAGATGCTCGGCCTGCAGCGGATCACGCGATTCATGCACCACCCGTTCGGCGGCCACCTGAAAAGGAAGAGAAAACTGCTCCACATGCAGCTCGGAAACAAAAAACTGCGCAATGGCTTCCGGGAAATCCTGGTGACAGTAAGCCCGGCCGGTCATTTTTAGTTTTTTCAGCGGATAAATCTGCGCCACGCTAAAGCCCAGCGGCTCCAGAATGCGCTTAAAAGCCTGTTCGCCATGGGGCAGGGAGCCGGTGCGGCGGGCATCAACGGTGCGCAGTGCGCCATGGTCAAACACCACTTTTTCGCCGGCGGCCAGTTTTTCTGCCACATAGCGGGCCCCTTCGGGGACGGCTTCCAGATTCTGGGCAAACAGCAGCATATTCATGGCCTGCGCCAGGACGGACCGGCTGACTTCACCTGTGACGGGCGTCATCAGGCGCGGATCCACCTCGATCATGGCAAACAGCCTGAGGGCTTTATCTTCACCGGCCACCTTGCGGAGCAATTGACCAAGTTGTGTTGTTTCAACCAGATTCTGTTTCATTTTGGCAATACCCTTTGGCGATGCTGCTAAATAATGGAATGAGGCCGGGTGAGCTCTGAGCCTTAAGGCTTAGTCTGGGATGATTTGCATTTGGGTTCAAGCGATGTATTCTTGTTACTTCATTACAAAAAATCATGAACTAATCAGGGTTATTACCAATGAAAGGGCGCTGATGCAATAAAGTCATGCGCTGCCGGAATGACTTATCTTTCTAAATCCCGGCTTGGCAGGAGAATCCATGCGACGAATTTTGCCTTCTCTGGTGGCTTTGCAGTGTTTTGATGCTGCAGCCCGCCAGCTCAGTTTTACCCGTGCTGCCGAAGAGCTGAATGTGACGCAAAGTGCCGTCAGCCGGCAAATTCGTTTATTGGAAGAATTTTTAGGCCGTGCCCTGTTTTACCGGATTAAACAACGGTTGGTGCTGACCGGGGCCGGTGAATCCTATGCCCGGGATATTCGCGATGTGCTGGACCGGGCCGAGGCGGCTACCCTGGCATTAATGGCCCACAGCGGAACCAGCGGCGTGCTGAATCTGGCGATTCTGCCCACCTTTGGTTCCCGCTGGCTGGTGCCAAGGCTGGGCAGCTTTACCACGCGGTATCCGGAAATTCAGCTGAATTTACTGACCCGGCTCAAACCCTTTGATTTTGCCAAAGAAGAAATTGATGTGGCGATTCATTTTGGCGACACCTCCTGGCCGGGGGTGCAATACCACTATCTGATGGGCGAAGAAACGGTGCCGGTGTGCTCCCCGGCTCTGTTGGCGGGTAAAACTCTGGCCGGCCCGGCGGACCTGGCGGGGTTTACCCTGCTGCAACATACCACCCGGCCCAATGCCTGGGCCGACTGGTTTGAGGCGGTGGGCGAGCACCCGGCCAGCGCCGGAAAAGGCCCGCGCTTTGAGCAGTTTTATCTGGTGATCCAGGCGGCTCTGGCTGGCCTTGGCGTGGCGGTTTTGCCGCTGTTTTTGGTGCAGGATGAGCTGGCTGGCGGCCGGCTGGTGATAGCCGTCAACCAGCCCGTTCCCAGCCGTCACAACTATTATCTGGTTCACCCCAAAACCGATGCGTATCCGGTGACGGTGTTTAAAGAATGGCTGCTGGCTCAATGCCAGGAAGCCGCCGTGGATGAATCATGCGGCGGCTCCTGGCTTTAAGCTTTAGGCTTCAGAATGTCCTGGCAAGTGGTGCGCTGCGGGTCTGCGGCTGGTAATTTGCTGCAAATTCCATCGAGCTGGGTCAAGACACGCTGCACGGTGGCATCGTGTTGCTTGTCTTTATTCCACACGGTCAGTTTGCTGACGATTTTTTCAATAGAGCGGCGGCTGCGTTCATAAAACGCATTCGGTGTGGCGGACACTTCCTGCAGCACGCTTTGCGCCGCTTTTTCGATCCGCTCATCGCTTTGTGGTGCCAGATCCACTAAGGCGCTGATATAGCTGCTGCCCCATTGCACCCGCGTCGCCGGGCCTTCGGATTTTTTATAAGCTTCTTCATACCAGCCCAGTGCCCCGGCTTTATCGCCGCGTTTTTTAGCATTGGCCCCTAATGAAAGCATAAAGTAATACGGCGCATGGGAACGTTTGAGCTCGGCTTTAAGCAGCAGATCAGATTCATCGCCCAGGCCCGCTTCGCTTAAGGTATAAGCGGCCGTGCTGATTACCGACTGGCGTTCATAGCCATTGGTGGTGGCTTTATCGGCGCTGGCCACTTTTTCCCGGACTTCT
>JBOFGM010000061.1:0-6064 GCA_051649105.1 Iodobacter sp.
CGGCTGTTTACCTGCGGATTGACCCAAAACTATTTTCTGCCCGGATAAAGAATGAATACCATCAGTGAAGCAAGGCTGACTCACCTTAAGCAACTCGAAGCTGAGTCTATCCATATTATTCGTGAAGTAGCCGCCGAATTTGATAATCCGGTGATGCTTTATTCTATTGGTAAAGATTCCGCCGTCATGCTGCATCTGGCATTAAAAGCCTTTGCGCCGGGCAAAATGCCTTTCCCGCTGATGCATGTGGATACCACATGGAAATTCGGTGAAATGATTTCATTTCGCGAGAAAATGGCAGAGAAATGCGGCTTTGACTTAATTGTGCATATTAATGAAGAAGGCGTAAAAGCCGGTATTAATCCATTTAGCTCGGGTTCTGCCAAGCATACCGATGTGATGAAAACCGAAGGCTTAAAACAAGCGTTAAATAAATATAAATTTGATGCGGCTTTTGGCGGCGCGCGCCGGGATGAAGAAAAATCCCGCGCTAAAGAGCGGGTTTATTCTTTCCGCGATAAAAACCATCGCTGGGATCCAAAAGTACAACGGCCGGAACTTTGGAATATCTATAACTCCAAAATCGATCAGGGCGAAAGCATCCGGGTATTTCCTTTATCTAACTGGACCGAACTGGATATCTGGCAATATATTTATCTGGAAAACATTGAAATTGTTCCGCTGTATTTTGCCGATGTTCGTCCGGTGGTAGAGCGCAATGGCACGCTGATTATGGTCGATGACGACCGTATGCCGCTGGAGCCGGGCGAAGTGCCACAAATGAAATCGGTCCGCTTCAGAACGCTGGGCTGTTATCCGCTGACCGGTGCCGTGGAATCTACCGCACAAACCCTGCCGGAAATTATTCAGGAAATGCTGCTGACCACCACTTCTGAGCGCCAGGGCCGCATGATCGACCACGATTCATCCGGCTCGATGGAAAAGAAAAAAATGGAAGGTTACTTCTAAGTGCCACGGGAGTGGGATGCCGTGAATACAACCGCCCCGCTCCAGCCACTCTTCCCAACATCCGGAATAATATATGTCACACCAATCAGATCTGATCGCCAGCGATATCGAAGCCTATTTAAAGCAGCATGAAAACAAAGACCTGCTGCGTTTTATTACCTGTGGCAATGTGGACGATGGTAAATCCACCTTAATTGGCCGCCTGTTGCATGATTCCAAACTGATTTTTGAAGATCAGCTGGCAGCCATTCAAAAAGACAGCAAAAAATACAATACCACCGACCAGGAGATCGACCTGGCTTTGCTGGTGGATGGTCTGCAGGCCGAGCGCGAGCAGGGCATTACCATCGATGTGGCTTATCGCTATTTTTCTACCGAAAAACGTAAATTTATTATTGCCGACTGCCCTGGCCACGAGCAATACACCCGCAATATGGCTACCGGCGCATCGACCTGCGATTTAGCCGTGATTCTGATTGATGCGCGTTATGGCGTACAAACCCAGACCCGCCGCCACAGCTATATTGTCAGCCTGCTGGGAATTAAACACGTCATTATCGCCGTTAATAAAATGGATTTAGTTGAATTCAGCGAAGCCCGTTTTAATGAAATTCGCGGTGAATATCTGGCGCTGGCGCAATCTTTAAATATTGCCGATATCCAGTTTGTGCCGATTTCTGCCTTGCGTGGCGACAATGTGGTCACGCCAAGTGAGCATGCTCCCTGGTATAGCGGCCTGACCTTTATGCAGCATCTGGAAGCGGTGCAGATCAACCGCGACAGTCGCCTGGAATCCTTCCGCCTGCCGGTGCAGTATGTAAACCGCCCTAATCTGGATTTCCGTGGTTTCTGCGGCACCATTGCGGCCGGACGCGTGTTTCCAGGGGACGAAATTATTGCCCTGCCATCGGGCAACCGCGCAAAAGTCAAAGCCATTGTGACTTATGAAGGCGAGTTAGCCAGCGCCTTTGCCGGGCAAGCCATAACCCTGACGCTGGACCGCGAAATTGATATCAGCCGCGGCGATATGATTGTGCGCGCCAGCGATCTGCCGCCACAAACCGGGCAATCGTTTGAGGCCCATCTGGTCTGGATGAATGAAGTGCCGCTGACCGTCGGCAAAGAATATGGCTTTAAACTGGCCGGTAAAAATGTATTTGGCCGGGTGATCAAAATTGCCCACCGGGTGGATGTCAACAGCATGGAACATGTGGCAGCCAGTGAGCTGAAACTCAATGAAATCGGCCTGTGCCATATTGTGCTGAATGCACCGGTGGTCTTTGACAGCTACGCCGATTGCAAAGGCACCGGCAGCTTTATCATTATCGACCGCCTGAGCAACGCCACCGCCGGCGCCGGCATGATCAGCCAGGCCTCTGAAGCCATCAGCAGCAACGAGCAAAATGAACTCGCCAAATGGCGCGCCTTTGAAACCGACCTGAACACCCTGGTGCGTAAACACTTCCCGGAATGGGGAGCACGGGATGTGAGGGAGATTTTTAAGGGGTGATGGTCTGGTTCTATGTCATCGCATAGAACTGTTTTAAATGCCAAAAAAGTAAATATCTGACCAAACAACTAAAAAGGCCCTCAAAGTGAGGGCCTTTCATTTATCAAGTTATTAAACCTTAGAAATACTTAAGGCAATAAACTCAACATTGCATAATTTTTTTAAATTAAGCTTGTGGGCAAGTTTTTGGAGCTAAATCTTTATCACCAGCCAATGTGGTTGCACAAGTCCAAACACCACCAGCAGCACGTGTCCAAGTAAGAACCGCTTTAGAAATTTTCTCAGGCGCATTTTGAACTGCACAAGCAATAGTAGCTGTGCCGTCATTTTTGCCTGAAGCAGTAATCTTACAATTATTAGTTGCTGCTGCCTGCAGGCCAATATCAGTTTGAGCAGCAAAACCTTCACCATTGTTCAGCTTTTCTTCCACCGCAGTTTTAGCGGGAGAAATCTCAGCCAAGGCAGCGGCCATTTTTGCTTTTGCCTGGTAGTTAGAATACGAAGGGATCGCAACTGCAGCCAAGATACCGATAATAGCTACAACGATCATCAGTTCGATCAGGGTAAAACCTTTTTGCATGCTTTTCATATTTTACTACTCCATAAAGATGTTCAAGAAGGAAACACTACGTTTCACTTAACCAGAACATTTGATGAGATGTATATAAGCAACAGATATGCCAGTTACAAGAACATACGGGGGTTATGAATTACGCTTGTGGGCAAGTTTTTGGAGCTAAAGTTTTATCACCAGCCAATGTGGTTGCGCAAGTCCAAACACCACCAGCAGCACGTGTCCAGGTAAGAACCGCTTTAGAAATTTTCTCAGGCGCATTTTGAATTGCACAAGCAATAGTTGCTGTGCCGTCTGCGGCTCCTTTAGCAGTAATCAGACAATTATTAGTTGCTGTTGCCTGCAAGCCAATCTCCGTTTGAGCAGCAAAAGCCTCGCCATTATTCAGCTTTTCTTCTACTGCAGTTTTAGCGGGTGAAATCTCAGCCAAGGCAGCGGCCATTTTTGCTTTTGCCTGATAGTTTGCATATGAAGGAATCGCAACCGCGGCCAAAATACCGATAATTGCTACAACGATCATCAGTTCGATCAGGGTAAAACCTTTTTGCATGTTTTTCATGTTTGCTGCTCCAGCAAAATGTTCAAGAAGGAAACCCTGCGCTTCGCTTAACCAGAACATTTGATGAGATGTATACAAGCAACATATATGCCAGTTACAAGTATATACGGGTTATTAATTACGCTTGTGGGCAAGTTTTAGGGGCTAAATCTTTATCACCAGCCAATGTTGTTACACAGGTCCAAATACCACCAGCAGCACGTGTCCAGGTAAGAACCGCTTTAGAAATTTTCTCAGGCGCATTTTGAACTGCACAAGCAATAGTAGCTGTGCCATCCGCATTTCCTGAAGCAGTAATCAAACAATTATTAGTTGCTGTTGCCTGCAAGCCAATCTCCGTTTGAGCAGCAAAAGTCTCACCATTATTCAGCTTTTCTTCCACCGCAGTTTTAGCGGGTGAAATCTCAGCCAAGGCAGCAGCCATTTTTGCTTTTGCCTGGTAGTTAGAATATGAAGGGATCGCAACGGCAGCAAGGATACCGATAATCGCCACAACGATCATCAGTTCGATCAGGGTAAAACCTTTTTGCATGTTTTTCATGTTTGCCAACTCCAGAAAGATGCTCAAGAAGGAAGCCCGCGCTTCGCTTAACCAGAACATTTCATGAACTATAGACAAGCAACACACATACCATTGGCATGACTGTTATTCAGTCGATTATAGATAAATCTGCCGTCTTAGATCATTGCGAACGCTGTCCGGGTTGTTGCCTGCATTTAATGCAGATGAAAACACTCTGCAACCGGCTACCCCATCACTCTTCTATTTGATTTAAAAGGCTTTTTTATGATAACGATATTGCAAAAGCTTAGTCTTGTACGCTCATATACCAGCCAGGCATCCGCCAATGTAATTATTGGCCCAACTAACCGCAGGTTTACCGCCCCACCAGCGGGCATTGCCGTATAATTTGCTTTATCTTGCCGTTGTAGCTCAGTTGGCAGAGCAACTGATTCGTAATCAGTAGGTCGGGTGTTCGATTCACCTCAACGGCACCATGTGATTAAGATGTAAAAAAAGACCCGACGGGTCTTTTTTTACATCTGCTATTCGCCAAGATGTGACGTAAATTGTCAGCTATGGACCATTTTTGACATGCTAATGGCCTGTTACGCCAATAATCCCAATCCATGCCGGGCCAGCAGGGCGGCTGTATCATGCAAGGGTAAGCCCATCACGCCGCTAAAGCTGCCTTGTAAATCAGAAATAAACAATCCGGCACGGCCTTGAATACCGTAGCTGCCGGCCTTATCCATTGGCTCGCCACTGGCTACATAGGCGGCAATCTGAGCCATGCTTAAAGGCATAAAGCTCACCTGGCTGACGGAAAGCACCAATTCGGTACCTGCACCGGTACGCAAACCTAAGCTGGTCAGCACTTCATGGCTGCGGCCGGATAATTGCTCCAGCATGGCGCTGGCATCAGCGGCATCCAGTGGTTTACCTAAAATTTGTCCGTCCAGCACCACGGTGGTATCGGCAGCAAGCACTGGCAGCAAGGCCAAGCCTTGTGCCTGTACCGCCTGCCAGCCGGATTCTGCCTTGGCTTTGGCCAGGCGCAGCACATAATCACGCGGAGTTTCACCAGCCAGCGGGGTTTCATCCACCGGGGCCGAAACACGTTCAAACTGAACACCGATTTGTGCCAGCAGCTCTTGCCGGCGCGGGCTGCCGGAAGCGAGATAAAGTTGATTCATGATAATAAGCTTGTCAGGAAAAGTGGGCCAAGGGGCAAAGACTATTCGCGGTGATAGGGATGGTTATTAATAATGGAAACCGCACGATACAGCTGCTCAGCCAAAATCACCCGTACCATGCCATGCGGCAGGGTCATGGCGGACAATTGCAATAGCTGATCGGCGCGCTTTTTAACGCTGGGATCCAGCCCATCGGTGCCACCAATAATAAATACGGTTTCCCGGCCGTCGATCTGCCAGGTTTTCATTTTTTCTGCCAGCTGCATCGTGGTCCAGTTGGCACCATGTTCATCCAGCGCCATCACCCGGGCATCCTGAGGAATGGCGGCTAAGATGCGCTCCGCCTCATCCTGCATCACCTGTTGCGCGGTTTTACCGCTGCCGCGTTTATCTGGTTTTAATTCCAGCAATTGCAGTGGAAAATCACGCGGCATGCGTTTCGAAAATTCTTTATATCCGGTATCAATCCAGTCCGGCATTTTATGCCCGACGGCAATAAGAGTCAGTTTCATACGGCTTCAGGCAAAGGACCGGAGCTTAGCGGTTTAAGCGCTGCGGGGGTAGCGCTGTGTAAAAATTTCATCAGGGCATCAAAGGGCATCGCCTTGGCATACAACCAGCCCTGGCCCCATTCCACACCCATTTCTTTCAACGTTTCCGCCTGCTCTGAGGTTTCTATTCCTTCCGCGACCACGCTCAAACCCAGCGCAGTGGCCATTTGCACAATATGCAAGGCCACATGATGCGTGGCAGC
>JBOFGM010000062.1:0-2918 GCA_051649105.1 Iodobacter sp.
AATTGGCCGACGGTAATCGGCGATCAGCTCAGCACCATTGATGATCTGTGGCATGCGGCAGTCAACGGCGGCGGTAAATTCTTCAGTGCCAAAGACCCTAATGCAGTGGCCGCCAGTTTAAAAAGCGCACTGAATGATATCAGTGGCAGAACCGGAGCAGTGGGGGCTCCCGACGCCTCAAATGCTTTTATGACCGCCGCCGATAACACTGTTTATAGCAGCAGTTATAAAACACGGGAATGGACCGGAGATGTACAGGCCAAGGCCGTGGATGTAACCAGCACCACCTATCTCACCAGCGACCTCTGGTCTGCTCAGGATCTGCTGGCAGGGCGTGCGGCCAGCAGCCGTGTGATTTATTCTTGCTCCGGCACCTGCACCAGTTTTACCAATTTTGATGCCAGCACCTATGGCAGCAACAGCGCTATTACGGCTGGAGTCACCAGTTTAATAACAGCCAATTATCTGAACAGCGCTCAACAGAGCGCGATTGACGGCAGTAAACTGGTCAACTTTCTGCGCGGGGATCAAAGCAACGAGCCCACCACCGCCAACCCAAGCCTGACAGCTACCACGGCACTGTTCCGTCAGCGCACCAAAACACTGGGGGCCATTATTCATGGTGGTGTTGATTATGTTAAAAAGTCAGAAAAAGCTTATGCCGATGCAGGGTATGCTGATTTTTCCCGCCGTAATTTAACCCGCAAAGCGATGGTCTATGCTCCGGCTAATGACGGCATGCTGCATGCATTTGATGCGCTGACAGGTGCAGAACTCTGGGCCTTTATCCCGCCCAGCCTGTTGCCCAGCCTGTGGAAGCAAGCCGACCGCAATTTTGGCAGCAATTTCCAATATTTTGTTGATGGAGCCCCTACCATTGCCGACGTTAAAATTGGCAGCAGCTGGAAAACGATTCTGATCGGCGGATTACGTGGCGGTGGCAGTGAATACTATGCCCTCGATATCACCAACCCCGCTTCCCCAGCCCCCTTATGGAGCTTTAAAGACAGTAAACTAGGTCAGACCTATGGCTTTCCTGTGGTAGGTAAAATTGATGGGAACTGGAAAGTATTAGTCAGCTCGGGTTATGACAACAGCGACGGCAAAGGCTATGTTTTTGTTCTTAATGCCGGAACGGGAGCGCTGGAAAAAACCTTCCCGACCACTTGCACTGCAACAGGTGGCACCTGCGGTATTTCCAAAATCGGGGTGTTAATGGAAGAACCCGATGTGGATGACACCATCAAGATGGCTTATGCCGGAGACCTGGCCGGCAATCTGTGGCGCTTTGATGTGACCGGAGCACAAGGAAATGCGGTGTTGGCAGCGCAAACCGGCACCGCCCTGCTGCGCCAGCCCATCAGCTCAGCCCCGCTGATCAGAGAAATGCCGGAATATAAAAACAGTGGCGGCATCCCTGCACACTATGTCAACTTTGGCACCGGCCGTTTTTTAAACCAAAGTGATATGAGCAGCAGTGACACGCAAACCATTTATGGAGTGCTCATTGATCCAAGCCTCGGCGCAATCGACAGCAGCTTTACCGCTCTTAAAAGCTCCTCGTCCATAATTGAGCTGGTGATTGATAAAACCTGCGATAAAACAATCCGGGACAATATTGGCGGATCAGTATCCACCGTGGACAATGTCAATGGAGCAAACCTGTCCAATAACTGCCCGGCCTCAGTAACAGGAGACTTTAGTAACGGCGATGGCAATTTCGATACGATTACTTTGAAAAGAGCGGCCAATACAGCCCTCAGCACCGATCTGGCCACATGTAAGAACAACACCAAGGGCTGGCGGGCTAATTTACCCATCAGCAAAGAGCGTATTCCTAATGATCCGTTTCCCTTTAACTTCTATGGTATTTTCAGCTCAATTGTACCCGGTGCGGACTCCTGCACTCCGGGCGGAGTCAGCCGTGAATATAAAATGCCTTTAAACCTGAGCAAAAACTGGCTATGCGCCTATCCGTCATCCAATCAATATCTTACGATTGGTAAAAACGCAGACGGACGCTTATCGGATGACCCATCCCGCCGGGTTTCAATTACCACCCCACAAATAGACAGTATTAAATTAACTGAAGACGGTAAAGGTGAGCTCGATTCTCCAAGGCTTAATACCCAAGTACTGGGACGCCGCTCATCCTGGACTGAAATTATTCGCTGACCGTGCCATGCAAGAATTCCCCAGTAGCGAAAAAAAGCAGCTAGCAATTAGCTGCTTTTTTATTTGCAGGAAAACATCAGAAGAACACCAATAGCTATCCTTACATCGCTGATCTGTAACACAGAGATCCAATGTGTATCATTAATGCCTTATATTTTTTAAAAATAAATTTTATTAATATAAAAGCGATTAAATTTCTGCCTGAAAAATACAATTATCGATATGATTGCTATATTGCAAACCATGCCGTTGCCATTATTAGTTTCAGACATCAATCCAATGGGCCGGCATCGCCCTGTTAAAAAAAGTAAAGGAGTATGCAGTGGAACGAACTAACTTCACCGGTAATACCGCGCGCAAAGTTGCAGGCGGTCTGCTGCTACTGGCCAGTATATTACTGACGGCTTGTAATGGGTCATCGGGCGGCGATGCGACACCAACACCAGTGCCAAATGCGTCCGGGGTTGCTGCAAAAATGGAAGTATTAGCAAGCACTCCCAATCTGGCCTCTGATGGCAATACACCCGTCGTCATCACAGCAAGAGTCAAAGACGCTAATAATGTCGTCCTCGAAGGAAAAACGGTTACGTTCAGTACACAGGACAGTGCACAAATCGCCGTTCTTAATGCAGGTTTAACGGACAAGGCAGGTAGTGCAACGGCGAATGTCACAACAGGAAGCGACCAGTCCAGCCGAAGTATTACAGTACAAGCCACTTCGGGAGCAGTCACCGAAAAAGTAA
>JBOFGM010000063.1:0-6682 GCA_051649105.1 Iodobacter sp.
TCATAACTTCGCGTTTGAAGATCCACAGCACGTAACATTTCGTCTTTGGCGAACATAAAGCGATAGCCCTGTCGTGAAATACACACCTGTGCAGGTGTATATATAAATATTGAAATAATCAGCCTTATTGGCAAATCAACAATTACAGCTTAATTTTATCTAAAAAATAATAAAAAAAATCATAGCCAATCTTTTATTAAAAATTATTTCATTATCCCAACAGCAAGAAGAACTCTGTCAATACAAAAATTTAATTTGTTATTTAATACATTAAACCTGTCGATTTACATAAAAACAAACAGTGAGATTATTTTTAGTTATTTGTTATTACAGCTGGTTATGAGTAATTTACAGTGCTTGTGAGTACTTTCAAACATTACCATTCATTATTGTTTATTACTATTTGTTATCCCGATTGAATTTTACGTAATCGGACGATATTATCATTTCTGTTACTAAATCAATTATGCATCCTTGCTGTTGTTGGCAATAGCAGGCTATGTAGTATCGACCTCTTTATTTTAGGAAGTTAAATAGTATGGCGATTTCTTATTCAGCAACTGCAGCCAGTGTCTCCATTTTTTTACTCACCGCCTGTGGCGGCGGCGGGGGTAGCAATGAGATCAAACCTCCTCCTCCTCCTCTGCTTAATGCCTGGACTGGTCCGGCCAGCTATAAGGCGTTTAAGCCAGAGACTCTCGATGCCAGTAGTTTAGTGGCAGTTGCCAGTGCAGATGGCGCGGTCATTCTGGATGGGAAAAAACGGAATTTTCAGGCGAAGCAAACAGGCCCGCGCTTTAACTTTACAGCGGGTGCCCCGTGGATCAACGATGGCATAAATTTCACCTGGAGCTCAGAGCTGTTTAATGACAACCGGATTGATTCTATCGTTTATCCCGATGGCGTGACGCGGGCCGATATAGGCTATGGATTTGCAAATAAAACACCGGCTATGGATTTTATTTCTCTTTGTTCACCAGAGCAGCAGCATGTATTAATTAATGCGGCGGCCATTTTGCAGACTGACAGCAATGCGTTTGCCAACAAAAGATTATCCAGCAGGCGGTATGCCAAGGGCACATGTAAGGAGGAAGGTCGCATGAAAACACTGATATTTGATGCAACAGGTGGTGCCATTGAAATTAGCACCGGGGCACCGGTGATCAATATTTCTACCGCAGAGATCAATCAATTAGTGGCAGGGAAAAGCCTGCCTGATTCGGACAATCAGGGCAATCGTACGATGCTTTTTTATAAATTCACGGATGCCAGAGGGGAAAGGATGGGCATTCAGGAATTTGTGCGCTATCCCGCTGATAACAGCAAAAGCTATATCCGTATCTGGTACTAAATTGGCCGATAAAAGAGGACATTCTTGTCCTCTTTTTTTTTGTATTTAATCCGCTGTATTGGCATTAATTATTTTCCAGGCGGCTTTAAAACCACTACCCCGCTGCTTTGCAGGCCGCTTAATGCTGCTAAAACAGGGCTTCTCTTCCACTCAGAATACATAACCCGGCACCAGATCGTTCCGGCCGAAATCCAGCGGATCTGCCATAGCTGTTAGTCTCTCCCCAAAACAATCATTGTTACTATGCGTTTAAAAAAATGTCATGCTGAGATACAAAATGGCTGTAAATAATGCGTCAATTAAAAATGACAGCTTTACTTTCTAAACTGTCAGTACAAGCAGGACTTCCCTGATTAGATTGATAAAATTTTATATAAATTATTATTTATCTTCAATCAAGTTATGTTTATCAATTAGCACCATAAAACTCAGGGTAGTAATTTTTTATGTTCAATAATTTCAAACCACTATCACGAACAAACATGCTGAATATAAGGCCCTATTATATAGGTTTACTACTATTCATTTCATTGCTATTTATTTTCACTGGATTACATCATTGTTTTTTAGTGATAAATATGAATAAAGACGTCACTGACCTGTCAGTTAAAATTGAAAGAATATTCACCATGTCAGATGATGTCTTATCAAAAAAATTAGTTAATATTGATGGCATGCACTGCAACAATATAAAACCGAAACTTCAGTCGTTATCAACACTTTCCCCCTATATCAGCAAAATAATTATGTTTGACAATGCCGGCAGTATATTCTGCTCATCCGACAATGAAAATTCTGATCTGGATAAATTCCCTCAAAATCAAGAGAAAATATTTATAAATAATGACCTTACCGAAAGATCAACGGCTTTTCTTAAAAATGAAAATAGCAACTTACCAGCAATAGCACTTATCGATTTGCATTATATATATGATGCTTTGAAATCTCACCCTGGCACGACTCAGGTAGAACTACTACTGGGTAATCAATGGGTCTCTGGCAACAGAGAGCATAACGTATCAAATTGGATATGGCCCTCTTTAAAAAAAGAAGTCCATTCATCTGTATTCCCCATAACAATTATTTCATTCTTCGATATTGGTCTCGTTTCTTTCCGGTTGCTTCTTGATTATCCACTCATCCTCCTTGTGTTTTTCTTACTTTCATCAGCAGGAACCTGTTTTTACAAAAAGAAATATCAGCAGATCTATCGAATTCGTAAAGATATTAAAACCGGGCTGGCAAACAATGAATTTCATCCATGGTTTCAACCTCTGGTAGATGCAAAAAGTGGCGAATGGATTGGTGCTGAAGTACTGGTTCGCTGGATACATCCTGATGCGGGAATTATTTCACCAGATCAATTCATTCCAGAGGCTGAAAAATATAATCTGTCAATACCAATCACCACCATGCTGATGGAAAAGACGGCACACATTCTGAATAGCAATTCATTTCCTGAAAATTTCAGTATAAGCTTTAATATCAGCACCAGCCATCTGAGATCAGATATTTTAATAAACAATTGCACCTGTTTCCTCGCTGAAACTAACAAAGTAAAACTTGTCTTAGAGTTAACAGAAAATGAATATATTGCAATGGATGAGACAATAACAAATAAAATAGCGTCTTTATCCAATATGGGAATATTAATTGCTATTGATGATTTTGGAACGGGCTACGCCACACTGGACTGCCTTGGAAAGGTCAATGCTGTGGAATTAAAAATAGACAAGAGCTTTGTTAACGACATGCTTACCAACCCAAAGTCAGCATGTATTATTGATAACGTCTTAAGTTTGGCCAGTGCACTTAACATGATCATCGTCGCAGAAGGTATTGAAACTACGGAGCAGAAAAATTATTTAATACTGCGTGAAGTGGATTTACTACAAGGATATTTATTCTCAAAACCGGTGCCGGAAGCTGAATTTTTTAAACTTCTAAATAATAAATTATAATAAAAAATAATAATTACGAGAGGATATGACACCCCTCTTCTGGCACACTATTATCACTCTCTTTACAATGGCTTGTTCCAATTTTTAAAGCCTTTCGTCGCTCTGCAGGAGCGCAGCCATGCATCAGCTGTACTCATATATGGCTGCATAAGAGCAATAACGTGAAACTGATTAAAGTATATTTAAAAATTAAATAAATATGGAAAAGTATGAAATATTCATTTTTTTTTCGTGCATTATTTGCATCCTTGGTTATGTACTTTCCCCTGTGTAGCTATGCATTACATTGCGTTCCATCAGGTGGTGATACGCAGGATATTTCATTTGGTGAAATAAATATTTCGCCGAATCTGCAAAATAACTATCTTTGGACTTCCCCTAACCAAACTGTAAAATTAAATTGCACAGGAGAAGCAAACGAAACCATGCAACTTGCTGGTTTGTTTAAAAAAATTGATGGTGTAAACATACCAGGAATTGACTGGGAGGTGCAAGTATTTAACCAAACATGTCGTGCGCCCGACAATAATTCCACCGACTCAGTGTGCGCCAGTGGCATAAAGCTTCGCACCGGTGAACAACAAGAAGTAATGGTAAACTATATTGTGCGTTTATTTAAGTCAGGCGATATAAATTCTAACAAAACCACATATCCTGTCAATGTAACGACGTTAAGACTGGCAGAGAATATTTCAAAGAATGAATTTTTCAAAGTAAATATTAATGGTTCAATAAATATCATACCAAAGACATGTGAGCTTCGTGTCGGTGATATTAATCGGACCTTAACTCTGCCAACGGTGGCTGCCGGATCTTTGCCTGATATAGGGAGCAAAGCAGGACGTTCAAATTTTGAATTATCCGCTGGAAACTGTTCGGCTGGATTAAAAAACGCTAAATTTACTTTTTATGGCACGCCAGACAATAATAATAATACATTATTTGCCAACTCAGGTACCGCAAAGGGTGTTGCCATTCACCTTGGAACCAGAATTGATAACAAAACCATCGCTGCCAATGGCGTTAATAACGATAGAGTAGCTGATATTAATTCAGGCTCTGTTGAATTGCCACTATTTGTAGAGTATATGCGAACTGATACTGTTAGCGCGGGTACGGTACTATCTACTGTCACATTTAATATTGACTACAATTAGATAGATATCTAATCAGCAAATTCGTAAATTTTTTCATTCCCCCCCCCGCGCACCGTTAATAGCTCTGGTATTTCGCCCTGCATTTTTTTGGATGGGATGACCCATTAATTTTCAACCACAATAAGCAAGCTTGCCTGATTAAAAAATATGCAAATAAGCCTTTTCTAAGGCTGGCCAGCTCTTCTATGCCAAGGCATACACTACTCATCAGTATTTAATTAAACAAAAAACACTTTCACTCCATGCCGGCGTGATTGGTCGCTGCCAAAGCCTTATTTCTCTGCCTGGCTGCACGTCATATTAGCTCTAAAGCGAAATGCTGCCGCATTTTCCCTTTGCATCCACTATTAATACCAATGCATAACCACAAGTTCGCTTAATCAAACGCATTCGTCCCATCAACACAGTTGGGTGGTATTGACGAATCTGTCAGATGCAGAGCGCTGTGGTTATTTTTTCGTGGCTGCTGATCAATTTAAAATCAAATCCATATTCTTTTCAATTGATGATTTTTTTAGTTGTTTTTTAATTATATTTAAATAACACACACAATCCTGTTCACTTATTTTTATAAACCAATTGAAATATTATTCTATATTACTATTTATTATATTTAACTTAAATATGGTTTTTTTATTGAATTTTTCGCGTCGAAAATATAATATCGATTCGGCTTGAGTGCGCCATAAATCAACAACATTTCAATATTTTAATTAATTGCCATTTAATAAGCGGCACACCAATTTTGAGATGCTGTTTTTTTATATTTTAATAAATTCGCCCAAGTAACTGGCAAAACTTTTATGTCCCGGTACGTCAGGGAATAGTTTTTTTAATTTTCGTATTGGGCAGATCGTAAATACTTTGCCCGTACTTTTAACAGGTAATTTAAAATGAGAAATATCGTAACAGCAGTAATGATCGGGCTAAGTTTGTATTCTGTGACTGCCACGGCAGCAACCGTCGACTTCAGTGGAACAGTCCTGGCGAGGACCTGCACCGTCGCCAATGCTACAACCACAGTGGCCATGCCAACCGTCGATTTAGCTCTCTTGAAGACTAAAGACGTTCAAGCCGGCGTACGAGCACCGATTCAAATTGACCTGACAGGTTGCCCGCCTGGCCTGAATAATGCCTCACTTACCTTTACAGGACGTGGCATTGACTATGCTACTGGCGGCCTAAAAAACAGTGCAGATGCAGCTGGCGCCGCAACGGGTGTACAAGTAATGTTGATGAACAGTCGTTTAGAGACTATTCACATACCAACGGGTACGAATATGCGGCCGGAACCGATCGTTAACGGTCTTGCCTCGATATTTATCATGGCCGATTACATTGCTATCTCTGATACGGTCACGCCAGGTGAGGTGAAGGGCACCGTTGAGTACACGCTGGTTTATCCGTAATTAGTAGCAGGTGGCAGCCAGCTTGTCGGGGGGCTGCCCATTTCCTTTTTTTATGGATTCAAGTATGAAACAAGCAGTATGGAGCGGGGCACTGGCCTTGGGGATGGCCTTTTCGCTATGCATTACGGGCGCCTTTGCCGGGGTCGTGATCACAGGTACTCGCGTGGTGTACAAGGCTGAAGAGCGTGAGGTTACCGTGAAGATCAGCAACCCAGGAAAGGAAACCGTACTGGTGCAGGCATGGGCAGATACGGGTAACGAAAAATCTACCCCCGATGAAGCAGATGCACCTTTTCTGATTATGCCGCCGATTTTCCGTATGGGCCCGCAAAGTGGGCAGGCCTTAAGAGTAAGCTTTACCGGCGCTGATCTGCCTAAGGATCGTGAATCCGTGTTCTGGCTGAATATACTGGATATTCCATCGCAGCCGAAGGCCAGCAATAAGACAGACAATTTCTTGCAGATGGCTTTTCGCTCCCGCATCAAGCTGTTTTATCGCCCGGCAGGCCTTGCAGGCAAGGCGTCTGCTGCTGCTGAGAAGCTATCCTGGTCTTTATTGCCGCAGGCTGGCGGCAAGGGTTACCTGTTGCGCGCCCGGAACCCCAGTGCCTACCACGTGTCGCTCGCCCATGTGAAGTTGTTGATCGGCCACCATGAGCATAAGGCAGGTAACGGAATGCTGAGGCCAGGCGATAGCCATGATTTTCTATTGGAAGACCTGAAACACAAGCCCAAAGACCATATGAAGCTCAATTACGAAAGCATCAATGATTTTGGTGCCGTTGTCATGCACAGCACACCGCT
>JBOFGM010000064.1:0-3678 GCA_051649105.1 Iodobacter sp.
TCACCTTAAAACGTGGGTCGGCATGGGCTTCTAAAATGGCCAGGGTGTTATCTTGTGAGCCATCATCGATGGCAATACATTCAAAATCACGGAAAGTCTGCTGACTGATGGAATCCAGTGTGGCTTGTAAAAATGCGGCGGAATTATAACAAGGCAGCACAAAGCTGACCTTGGGTAACTGACTCATGCTCAGATCTCTGCTTTGATTGCGGTAATGATACGACGTGCCTGCCACCAAAAGGCCAGGACAATAAATAGTTCAACGGTAAGCACACTTTGTGCGGCGCGCAGGCCGCCATGGGCGGAACCCGGCACCCACCAGCACATCAGGATAATATTCAACAGGCCGGCAGCCACCAGTACCCGGCTGAAATAACGCTCGTGGCCAAATACCAGCAGGGTTTGCTGGCCATAAACCAGGGATAAAGCGCCCAGTAAAATCACCGGGGACAGCCAGATCATCACATCCTGTGAATTATTTAAGGCCAGAAAAGCCCGGGATAATCCAAAGTCAGCGCCAAAGAGCTGCACAGACAGCGGTGTGAATAAGGGTAAAGCCAGCGCCAGCGCCAGCGTCATGCAAAGCCCCACTGCGCCTTGTATCCGAAACGCTTTTTTAATCAGCTGCACGGCGGCGGGTTTATCGCTGATGGCCAGCTGGGCAATCCGCGGATAAGTGGCTTGAATCAGCGGCCCGATCAGCCCCTGGGCGATATAGACCAGCTTATTGGCTGCGGCAAACAGACCAACCTGCAGCGGTGCTGCAAACATCCCCAGTAAAACCGTGGTGGAGGTGGTATAGAGGCTGGTCGAAATGGCCGACAGAAAAAACGGCCAGCTGGCGCGCAATGCGTCTTTTAATTCATGCCAGTGCACCCGCACCCATTCTGGTTTGGCGACACCCCAGCCGGTAAACCACCAGAGCAGCCCGGCCAGAATTTGCGGGGTGGCCTGCAAAATCACCGCCAGAGCCACATCATTGGGGCCGGATACCCACAGCAGTAAAAATCCCAGCGTCAGGGCACGGGCAAACACCATCATGCCGGCGGCCAGCTGGAGTTTTTCAAAACCCTGGAAATACCAGATCGGGAACAGCACCGAGCTGACGATATAGAGCTGGCTCCATAAAAAGACATGGGCGTGCTCATGCCAGCTGCCAAGGCTGAAGGTCAGCCCCAGCAAAATCAGGCTGGATGCAATCATCAGCAGCGTTTTAGCCCAGGTGACCCGCCAGAAGATCCGTGCCGCTTCCTGGGGATTATCCCGGGCCTGAGCCACATCGCGTACCGCTGACAAATTAAAGCCAAAATCTGTCAGCAAAACGCCATACTGGATCGAGGCAAAGGCGAAGTTCATTACCCCGAAACCGGCGCTTCCCAGCTGAACCAGCAAAAAGGGAAAGGTGACAAAAGACACCAGATAATTCAGCCCCTGGACCAGATAAAGCGCAAAAATATTGGATTTAAGACGTGAGTCGAGCGACATAGCTGAGCCGGGCTTTGCAAATTTTGAGTTAAGGCGCGATTGTACCGCATCGGGCGATGACAACCAGAAGCGCAATGGCTTATTCACACTGGATAAATGGCCCTCTGTATTCTTGCAAGATGGATGATCGGGACTTGGCCGCTATAAGCTACGGAGAAAAGATGTCTGTTTTAAGCTGCCTGGTGTAGGCTTTCAACCGGGCGATCACCGGAAGCTGTTATGCATCTTTTACGCTTACAAATTACTAATTTCAGAGGCATCAGCCAGATTGATCTGAGCCTGGAAAAAGAGCGCACGGCCCTGTTTGGCGAGAATAACTGGGGCAAAACCAGCCTGATTACGGCGCTTACCCGTTGCCTCTCTGAAAATGCCTCGCTGGAAACCCTGTTTACCCATGAAGATTTTCACCGGGTGGCCAATACCCGCGCCACCATTGCCCGGCGCTTAAATATCACCCTGTTTTTTTGTGCCGCAGCGGGGGCAGCCCTGCCGGACCCTGCACTGGGGGATTTATGCTGGGTGGATGACGAGGGGCGGGCCTGGCTGGCGCTGCGTTTTTCTGCCGAGCGCTATGGCCACGGGGAAGTGCGCAGCCACCGCAGCTTTGTGGATGAGCTGGGTGCCGAGCAAATTCATGCCGGCAGCGATGCGCTGGCCGGGTTATTAATCCGCCATCATCCGGTACTGCGTTTTCGCGATATGCAGCTGACCGACTGGCTGGAGCATCCCCGGCTGGCGCAAAGAAACCGCTCGGATGATCCGCCGTTGCCGGCAACGGCCGCCGTGCGTGCGGTGTTTGAGCGGATTCTGACCCTGCCGCATCAGCTGCATCCGCAGGAGCTGACTCAGGGGCTGGATGCCGTTGAGGCGTTTTTATCCGAGCATGCCGAGTTGCTGCAGACGCCGGTTCCCTTGCAGCGGCTGGCAAAACAAATTGCCAGTGCGCCATTTAATTTGCGTGAAGACGACAGCTTGCTCGATATTGCCGGCCGGGCCGGCTCCAGCCAGCGCCGGGTGGCCTTGCTGATGCTGCTGGGGGCCTTAATTAATGCCCGGGGCGATCTGCCATTGCAGCAGGGGGCCCATCCGATTTTGGTGATGGAAGACCCGGAAACCCATTTGCACCCGATTCAGCTGGCCATGATGTGGGGGCTGATCGTGCAATTGCCGCTGCAAAAACTGATTACCACCAATCATGGTGATTTACTGGCCAGTTTCCCGCACCAGGCCCTGCGCCGGCTGGTACGCAGGCAGCAACATATTCATGTCTATCAGCTGGGTGAGCAGGCCCTGTCTGCCAGTGATGCCCGTAAAGTGGCTTTTCATATCCGCGCCAACCGCGCCAGCAGTATGTTTGCCCGGGTCTGGCTGCTGGTGGAAGGAGAAACCGAGTTTTGGCTGATGCCGGAGCTGGCCAGAATTTATGGCGTTAATTTTCCGATGGAAGGCATACGTTGTGTCGAGTTTGCTCAGGCCGGGCTGACGCCGCTGATTAAATTTGCCGACCGGCTGGGGATTGCCTGGCACTTAATTGCCGATGGCGACGAGGCAGGGCAGCGTTATATTTCCAAGGCCAGAAGTTTGCTGAATGAGCGGCCCGATGCGCTGCATATCACGGCGATTACCTGCCGTGATATCGAGCATTATTTATGGGATAACGGTTTTGCCGATACCTATCGCAATGCGGCCAAACCGCGCGGGCCGCTGAATCACTGGCATCAGGCCGCAATGGATGCTGCGCCGCCCCGGCCGGATGAAGAAATTATCCAGCGGGCGCTGCGTTATCACTCTAAACCGGGAATGGCGCTGGAAATCGCCGAAGCCGCGGAGCTGAAGGGGGCCGAGGCGATTCCGCAAGAATTACAGCAGATGTTTGATACCGTGCAGCAGCTGGCCAGTTATACCGAATAAATCCGGTTTTAAGCGGTTTCGGTTTGTTCCATCAGCCAGAGATGATCCATCAGCTCTGTCATGGCCTGTTTAAGCAGAGCCGGACGCAAGGGTTTGGTCAGAAAAAGATCCATCCCTGCGCTGATGCATAACTGGCGGTCTTCCTCCAGTGCATTGGCGGTCAGCGCCATAATCGGCAGACGTTTGGTGCGCGGATTGGCTCTTTCACGCGCCCGGATCACCCTGGTGGCTTCCAGCCCGTCCATTTCCGGCATTTGCATATCCATCAGCACCAGATCCACC
>JBOFGM010000065.1:0-2597 GCA_051649105.1 Iodobacter sp.
TCATAACTTCGCGTTTGAAGATCCACAGCACGTAACATTTCGTCTTTGGCGAACATAAAGCGATAGCCCTGTCGTGAAATACACACCTGTGCAGGTGTATATATAAATATTGAAATAATCAGCCTTATTGGCAAATCAAAAATTACAGCTTAATTTTATCTAAAAAATAATAGCTAATCCTTTATTAAAAATTATTAAATTATCCCAATAGTAAGAAGCACCCTGTCAATACAAACATTTAAGTTGTTATTTAATATATTAAACCTGTCGATTTACATAAAAACAAACTGTGAGATTATTTTTAGTTATCTTTTATTACAGCTGGTTATGATTAATTTACAGTGCTTGTGAGTAATTTCAAACATTACCATTCATTACTATTTATTATCCCGATTGAATCTTGCGTAATCGGACGATATTATCATTTCTGTTACTTAATCAATTATGCATCTGAAGTTACCGGATGAATAGCATACTGTCTGATCGAAAAATGACGAGCCGTTTTAGTATTGCAATAGGTATTTTCCAAGTGCTACCAAGGCTGGCTGTTTCCGTCTCAATCTAAAACCAAGGAGAGCGATGATGACCGAAAAGAAATTAACCACGGCGGCCGGTGCGCCGGTAGTTGACAACCAAAATGCGATGAGCGCCGGACCGCGCGGTCCGCTGTTGATGCAAGACATCTGGCTAATGGAAAAGCTGGCGCACTTCGACCGCGAGGTGATCCCTGAGCGCCGTATGCATGCCAAAGGTTCGGCCGCCTACGGTAAGTTCACCGTCACCCATGACATCAGCCAGTACACACGTGCCAAACTATTTTCGCAAATAGGCAAGCAGACCGAGTTGTTCGCACGTTTTACCACGGTGGCAGGTGAGCGTGGTGCCGCCGATGCCGAGCGTGATATCCGTGGTTTTGCAGTGAAGTTTTATACTGAAGAGGGTAACTGGGATCTGGTCGGCAACAATACGCCGGTATTCTTTTTACGCGATCCGCTGAAATTCCCTGATCTCAATCATGCAGTCAAGCGCGATCCGCGCACCAATATGCGTAGCGCCCGCAACAACTGGGATTTCTGGACTTCGCTGCCAGAGGCGCTGCACCAGATTACCATCGTCATGAGTGACCGCGGTATCCCTGCCAGCTATCGTCACATGCATGGTTTTGGCTCGCATACCTTTAGTTTTATCAATGCACAGAACCAGCGCCATTGGGTCAAGTTTCATTTCCGCAGCCAGCAGGGAATTAAGAATCTGAGCGATGCTGAAGCCGAAGCCCTGGTCGGCAAAGACCGCGAAAGTCACCAGCGCGATTTGCTGGAAAGCATAGACAATAAGGATTTCCCTAAGTGGACGCTGTTTATCCAGATCATGCCTGAGAGTGAAGCGGCGACAGTTTCCTATAATCCGTTCGATCTGACTAAGGTGTGGCCGCATAAAGACTACCCTCTGATCGAAGTCGGCGTAATGGAACTGAATCGCAATCCTGAAAACTTCTTTGCCGAAGTTGAACAGTCAGCCTTTAATCCGGCAGCGGTGGTGCCAGGCATTAGCTTCTCACCGGACAAGATGCTGCAGGCACGCCTGTTCTCGTATGGTGATGCGCAACGCTATCGTCTCGGTGTCAATCATCATCAGATCCCGGTCAATGCACCGCGTTGCCCTGTGCATAGCTACCACCGTGACGGTGCCATGCGGGCAGACGGCAACCATGGCAGCACTTTGGGTTATGAGCCTAACAGCTACGGCCAATGGCAGGAGCAGCCCGATTTCCGCGAACCACCGCTGACACTGGCCGGTAGTGCCGATCACTGGAATCACCGGGTTGACGAAGATTACTACTCGCAACCGGGGGCCTTGTTCCGTTTGATGACGCCAGCCCAGCAGCAAGTGCTGTTTGAGAATACGGCACGCTCGGTAGGCGGTGCGCCGCTGGAGATACAGCAGCGCCATATCGCCAACTGCAGCAAGGCCGATCCTGCCTACGGCGCAGGGGTGGCAAAGGCCTTGGGATTGGCTTAAGACTAGTTAGTTGAGAGTTGAAAATGGCCGGTTCTGTTTTATTGCCGCAGAGCCGGGTTTTCTTGTTAAATCGCAATTGTTCAGTCTCTTCTATGCACAACAGAAAAATTGTGTAATTGCCGTCATGCCGGACTTGATCCGGCATCCAGAGTTGAGCTCCATGTTTGTCAATTCTGGATTCCCGCTTTCGCGGGAATGACAATTTTTTCTATAAAGTTACTCTAAAAACTTTGTTTCAAAGATGACTGAACAGTAACGTTAAATCTTGTAATCTTATTCATTGATGGATGATAGTTAAATAGTGAATCATTAAAAGGAGCATTTCTATGAAATATGCACTATCTTTGGCACTGTGCGTAATGGCCGGTACCGCGTTTGCGGAGAGCGCCAGTGTTGGCATCGACTTGATTGATGACAAGGGTGTGGTTAAACCGGCTGGCGTGGTGCTATATGAAGACACGCCTTACGGCTTGCTGCTGACACCGCAACTGAACGGAATTCCTGCCGGCTTACATGGCTTTCATATTCATGATAAAGCCGCTTGCGGGCCTGCCGAAGTCGATGGTAAGGTAGTTACC
>JBOFGM010000066.1:0-1506 GCA_051649105.1 Iodobacter sp.
ATTTTATTATATTCACAAGCCGCTACCATTCGTGCCTTATTGCCGCTGGGTATTGCGCTGGGTTTACCGGCGCCTGCTTTAATTGCGATGTTTCCCAGTGTAAATGGCTACTTTTTTATTCCGAATTATCCAACCGTCATTGCCGCGATTAACTTTGACCGTACCGGTTCTACCCGTATTGGTAAGTATTTGCTTAACCACAGCTTTATGCTGCCGGGGCTGACCTGCTCGGCCGTTTCGGTGTCTTCCGGCTTTGCTTTGGCTCATATGTTGTTGTAATTAAACAAAAATTACCCGATTTTTTGGGTAATTCTGACTGGTCGCAATGAGGCTAAATCACAGAAGATGTTTGCATGGATACTCAAATGCAAACTCTTCGCCGCAGTGAGAGGAATGACGATGAAGCCGCAGCAGTCAGGCGGCAGCGTTTTGTTCTTGCTGAAAAACCACAGCCTGTGGCTGTGCCGGCTGAATTTAGCATTCCGGAAAAAAATACAGATCATCAGATACAGGTGGCAGAACAAAGCCGGGTCCAGGATTCTCAGCTGCTGATGTCGCAGCTTTGGCTGGCGGCGGCGCTGTATTTTCCACAAGCGGCACCACCGCCTCGTCAGGATCTGAGCAACCGGCAGCCACAGCGTATTGAAATGGCTTTAGCTCGCTATCAGGCGGTGGCCTCCTCCGGGGAGGCCGAGACCGGAGCCAGTATGGCAGCCACCGCTTAGGGGCTGCCATTTTTTTTAGCGCTTCGTTTTAAGTGCCGCCCAGGCCGCTGCCATGGAACCCTGAACTTCGGGCTGACGATCGGCGATTTTCCGCTCTTTGGGTGACATCGCGGCGGGGGCCGCCGGGGTGGTTTCTGCTGCTGCATCGGTCAGCCGCATGGTCAGGGCAATCCGTTTACGCTGCACATCAATTTCCAGCACTTTAACCTTAACCACATCGCCGGTTTTAACCACTTCGCGCGGATCTTTAATAAAGCGGTTGGCCAGTGCCGAGATATGGACCAGACCATCCTGATGCACGCCAATATCAATAAAGGCACCAAAGTTAGTCACATTGGTCACTACCCCTTCCAGCACCATATCCAGTTTTAAATCCTGAATCCGCTCCACGCCCTCGGCAAAACTGGCGGTTTTAAATTCCGGACGCGGATCTCTGCCCGGCTTTTCCAGCTCGGCCAGAATATCTTTAATGGTGGGCACCCCAAATTGCGCGCTGACCAGAGAGGCCGGATCAAGGCTTTTAAGCAGGGCACTGTCACCAATCAGCTGGCCAATCTTTTTGCCTGTTTTGGCCATGATGGTTTCGACCAGCGGATAGGCTTCCGGGTGAACGGCCGAGGCATCCAGCGGGTTGGTCCCTGACATGACACGCAAAAAACCAGCCGCCAGCTCAAAGCTTTTATCGCCAACGCGCGGTACTTTCAGCAGGGCTTTGCGTTCGGCAAAGGCACCATGCTGATCCCGGTAGCTGACAATATTGGCCGCCATGGTGGCCGTCAGG
>JBOFGM010000067.1:0-3231 GCA_051649105.1 Iodobacter sp.
TCAATTATTTAATAACAACCAGGCGGGCATTCTTACGATCAACCACGGATAATAAAACCACAATGACTTAATTAAAAATCAGATCTGATCATTTCAGAAGGTTCTATCACCAAAGCTGGAAATATCTTTCTGCAGAGCAGCAGGAAATACAGACCTGCTTTTTTCTTTCTGCTTAATTTAACACCTGAGCGGAGTAACTGATGATAAATTTCCAGCCCTGCAAACTCTGATCGCACTGCCATTTCCCACAGGGCTGAATCCAGTGTTTTTTTATCCAGAAATGATAATTTGGCAGCAGATAATTCGCGCATTATTTCTTTTAATTCAAAAGCTGAATTAAAATGGCTGATATTTTTTGCCGGCAAATACATACCCAAGGATTGCCAGTGTTCTTTGGCAACAAGATAGCGCTTTAACTGCTGGGATCTGTCCGCGTCAAACTTAGTTTTATATAGCCGGAATTTATGCAATGCTTCACTGTGATTTGCAAAGCGGTATTCCTTGCGCGCCAACCGGGTCCAGAATAAATAATCATCTGCCGCAGTATGGTTAACAGGGTAATTATTATTTTTAAGCACGCCGGATTTTGCCATTACAGAAGAAGATGCAAATGGGGAACTAAACAACATTTGAGTTCTGATTCCATTTTCTGTTTGCGGATAATCCCGGCGCAGCTGCACTCCTTTATAAAAGGTGCTGACTGCCGAACCACATAAATCCAGTGCATTTCTTTTAATAAATGCCAGCTGAATCTCCAGCCGATGAATAGCGGATATATCAGCAGCATCCATATGAGCAAGATAGTCACCTGCGGCGTATTCCACGCCCTGGCTCATGGCTCCCCGGCCGCTGCTCAAATGTAAAATTTCTATTCTGCTGTCAATTTTTTGATACTGATGCAAAATTTCCGCCGTATGATCAGTCGATCCCTCATCAACCACCACAATTTGCAAATTACGGTATGTCTGATTAATCATTGAATCTAATGCATATTTGATATATTTATCAGCATTAAAAACAGGCATAACAACAGAGATAAATGACATATTGGCTTACCCTGGATGGTGTTCATTATACGGCTAAAGTCGGATCCATTCGGCCGGTATCAGCGGAGCTGAACTCTTACTGCTGTCATGCCAGCATTGAGGTGCAATTACTATTTTATTGGCATTTTTATTCAGCCATGCGGCCCACCAGCTGAATGAGCTGTTGGCAATAATATTATGCTGACACAGCGACATAAGTTGCATATCAAAAAATGAATACTGGCCTTTATTATGTTCAACATAAACGGCATCATAATCACCGGCCAGATTATTTTTCACCCATTGCATATCATCAGAAAAAAAGAAGAATTTTGGATTTTTAACATCCTCTGCAATCCGGGCAATGGCTTTTCTATAAAAATCAATACTGCAGACACCCTGTTTTTTTAAATTTTCCAGATTACAGGCATAACCTCCGCGGCGGACATGCACGCTGACTGATTCTGAGCTGGTAATCAGCTCCGCCATAGCCTGATTCTTTCCGGAGAGAGGATGACGAAAATTCAGCATGCTTTTAATTGCATTCTGATGCTGATTAAAATATTGCTCAGACTGCCATGAACCACTGATATATTTTCTTTCTATTTTTTTAAAAATTGGATTATCCAGCGAATTTTCCCAATCATTTTCCACAACCAGCGGGTTAAAAAATCGTCCTTGTAACGCCGGAATAGCACATATTTTTCTGATATAGCGGTTTTTATTGGCCGGGAAAATTCTCTTGATATCATGCTGTACTGCTTTATCTAAAATAATATTAAAAACCTTTTCCAATTCAAAACCATGGTGCAGCTGGTAATGGTCAAAGCTGCCCAGATCATATTTTACTGCAATGCCATTTTCCAGTTCAAAGGCCTGCCCGGCGGCCCATTGAAACATCTGATTACCAAGCCCGCCAATGATTTCAAAAATAACCATACCCACCTCTGCGAAATAATATTGATCTGTTTTAATCATCAACAAGGCCGTGAATTAATATTATTCCGGCAGCAGGCTGCCCGCCGCACAGGCTAGTCAGCCATAACTGCGGGTTATTTCTGAGTATATTATTTATAATATAAAACATTTCATTATGTTTTAATTGCCAAAATTTAAATACATTCTTCCATTGTTTTATTGCAAAAAAATGTCAAATACGCATATAATAATTTGTATATATTAATATATGATTATTTTAAAAAAACTATTTTAATTTTTATAATTAAGAGTTAACTGCGAGTTAATTGCGCTCAGTTATTAAATAATTAAAAATAAAATTGCCTGTAAACAATAAGCGGCTCCAAAGACTTGTTGTATTCCAGAGAGGCAGGCAAAAAAAAACAGGCCTGAAATCAGACCTGTTTGTTTACCGCATTTAAAGGATTTTAAAGGGTGTAATCCACGCTGATAAAGCCATAGCGCCCGGACGTGGTGCCGTTGTATCCACCACCATCCGGGGAATACGGAGCCACCTTATCCAAAATATTATTCACGCCCACCGCAAAGGAGGTGTTTTTATTTAATTTATATCCCAGCGCTAAATTAAACAGGGTGTAGGAAGGCAGATAGCCATCCGGATTACTGCTGTTTTCTGGTAAATCGGCCGCATCGTGCACCCGGGCAAAGGTTTTGGCAGATAAGGTGGACGAATATTCGCCATATTGATAACCCAGCGAAATACGATTAGCCCAGGTCGGATAGTTATAGCCACCCAGGCGATCAACCGGCGGGGTATCCTGCAGATCCGAGCTCTTATAGCTGAGCGTATAGCTGAACTGATCGCGCAGCGTAAACTTGCCCCAGCCATCGGTCTTATAGGCATAATTTAAATCAATATCCACACCGGATGTTTCTACCTGGCCAATATTGGCCAGAGGCAAATCTACTAACTCGATTTTACCCTTGCTTAATCCCGGATAATTTTTAACTTCATCCGGGTCCAGTGCCGCACGTTTAACCAGTTTAGCCATGGCCGGATTGCTGTCTTCGTGATCAATAATATATTGTGGATCCATGCGGGTAATCGCGTTTTCTTGTTTAATCTGATACCAATCCACGCTCACCGAGAAATCTTTAACCGGCTGGAATACAAAACCCAACGTTAAATTATTAGAGGTTTCTGGTTTTAATTCCGGATTGCTGCGGCTGTTTAAATCAACCCGCCCCGTGCAATCGCTGCCCTCGATGCCCATTGGCTTGCAGCGGG
>JBOFGM010000068.1:0-1981 GCA_051649105.1 Iodobacter sp.
ACTTTAATCAGGGCAGCTGTAATGACATGCCAGTGCCGCACCACTTTTTAAGCGCAGATGATCTGCTGGCTATGTGTGAAGAAAGCGGCCTGTCGATTTCAGCGCTGGTACTGGAAAACGAACAAGCATTTCACGATATGAGTGAAATCAAGTCGCACTTTGCTCAAGTATGGAAAGTCATGCAAAGCAGTATTGAGCGCGGCATGAAAACAGAAGGCAATTTACCAGGCCCGATGCGAATTCCGCGCCGTGCCCCTGCCCTGCACCATATGCTGACCAGCTCGCTGGATGTGGCAAAAGACCCGTTGAATGTAATGGACTGGGTCAATATGTATGCCATGGCCATGTCCGAAGAAAATGCAGCCGGTGGCCGCGTAATTACCGCGCCTACCAACGGGGCATGCGGGATCGTTCCGGCCGTGATGTCTTACTACAACCATTTTATTAAACCACTGGACGAAGAAAGTGCGCTGCGCTTCTTCTTAGCTTCAGGTGCCATTGGTTGCCTGTATAAGCTCAATGCTTCAATTTCGGGTGCCGAAGTGGGATGCCAGGGTGAAGTGGGTGTAGCCTGCTCTATGGCTGCAGCCGGCCTGGCAGAACTGATGGGCGGCAGCCCGGCTCAGGTCTGTACCGCAGCTGAAATCGCGATGGAACACAATCTGGGCCTCACATGCGACCCGGTTGGCGGACAAGTACAGATCCCTTGTATTGAACGCAATGCCATTGGCGCAGTAAAAGCGATTAATGCTTCCAGAATGGCGATGCACCGCAGCAGCACTCCGAAAGTCTCCTTAGACAAGGTGATTGCCGCTATGTACGCCACCGGTAAAGATATGGATGCCAAATACCGCGAAACATCCTGCGGTGGTCTTGCATTGCAAATTACTGCTCCGGTCGTTAAAACCATTTATTTTAAAGAAAAAATCCCGGCTTTAACCTGATCCTCTAAGCCCTGCAAGCCCCGCCCTTACGGCGGGGTTTTTTATTGCGCGCCACCCAACCCGCGCTGCATTCAAAGCCCGCCACGGCGACTTAAAGCCCCCGCATGCCGGGTAACAGGCAAAAAAAAAGCCCCGCTTTGATCAGCGGGGCTCTGTGCATGACAGCTAATTACTCAACTTTAGCTTTAGCGCGCAATTCTTCAACCATTTTTTGTACGCGCTGACCTTGCAGTTCACGTTGCAATTCTGGTTTTACTTCTTCAAAAGAAGGGCCCTTGGCTTCGCGCTGATCATCCAGCTTAATAATGTGCCAGCCGAACTGAGTCTTAACCGGGTCAGAAATCTTACCCTTAGGCAATTTGGCCAATGCTTCACCAAATTCTTTTACATAATTAGCAGGAGTGGACCAGCCCAGATCGCCACCATTGATGGCACTGCCCTTGTCTGTTGATTTTGCCTTGGCAATATCATCAAACTTCTTACCTTTTTTCAGATCAGCCAGAATCGCTTTAGCTTCATCTTCTGATTTAACCAGAATATGACGGGCTTTATATTCTTTACCGCTGAAATTCACTTTGATTTTATCAAATTCTTTTTTCAGCTCAGCATCGCTGATTGGATTAGCTTTAGCGAAATCATTCACATAAGCGCCAACCAGAATTTGTTGCTTTGCCATATCCAGACGTTGCTGAACTTCAGGGTTCTTTTCAACGCCTTTCTTTTGCGCTTCCTGGAACAACACTTCATTACGGATCAATTCTTCCTTAATGCGTGCACGTAATTCAGGACTGTCTTTTTGTCCGCGTTCAGCAACTTGCTTTAAGAAAAAATCAACTTTGCTATCAGGAATAGCAACGCCGTTTACAGTTGCAACATTAGCAGCAGTCGCTGCAAATGAAGCAGATAAGAAGCAAGCGGTTAAAGCAAGAGCAATACGGTTCGGGTGACGCATAGGTTCAATCCTTTGTTCTCAAGTCAGTAGAGCTTAGGTTCGGTAGGTTTTACAACTCGTCCGGCGTCAGTGCTTTTTTAATACT
>JBOFGM010000069.1:0-19215 GCA_051649105.1 Iodobacter sp.
GTGCCTTTGCCAGGGGTACTTTGCAGCTGAATTTTTCCTTGCATCAGGCCAATCAGCTCTTTACATATAGATAAGCCCAGCCCTGAGCCGCCAAACTGCCGTGAAACCGAGTTATCCGCCTGTGAGAATGGCTGGAATAGCTTGCGCTGCTGTGCGCTGGAGATGCCGATTCCGCTGTCCTCGACCATTATCCTTAATACAATCTGACCCTCATCGTCTTGCCGGATGCTGGCGCTTAATTTAATAAACCCCTGCGAAGTAAACTTGATGGCATTGGACAGCAAGTTATGTAATACCTGACGCAGCCGGATGCCATCGAGCATCAGCAGATCATCCGGCAGATCTGCTATTTGTAATGTCAGCGACACATTTTTAGCCTGTGTCTGAGCCTGGTATTGTTCCATTAACTGCTGGAGTAAACATGTGAGATCGGTATTGCGGATTTCCAGCTCAAGCTTACCGGCATCCATCCGGGAAATATCCAGCACATCATTTAACAGGCTCAGTAAAGACTGCGCCTCCAGTTCGGCTTGTTGTATCAGTTGCTGTTGATGCGGGGTCAGCGTGGTGCTTTGTAATAGCTCTGTTGCTGCAAGCACCACACCCAGTGGAGTGCGCAGTTCATGACTCATCATGGCTAAAAACTTGCTTTTACTGGCATCACTCTGTCGTTTGGCCCGGTAGGCCCGGATGCTCAGAAACAGAGAAACCAGCATGGAGGCAAACAGGAGCAGGGCGGTGATGATTTGCAAATGATAGCTGAACCAAATATCTCTGGATTTGGGCTTGCTTTGCAGTGTGTCATCCCGCCATCCCTGATAAACCGCACTCATATCGCCAACCGTGATGCTGTCGATGGCTTTTTGCAAAATATTAAGCAGCAGCGGATGGTCTTTACCGACGACCAGCACAAAGCTATCTGGTTTCTGGTCCAGAAAGCCTGCCACACCCAGTGTTTCTTCTTCATCCTTAAGTAATTGGACGACATTCATCATTGGCACTATCCCGACATCTGCCATGCCTGATTTTATTGCCCGGACAATCTCTTGCTGGGAGGCGCAGGGAACGAGCTTTAGCCGTTGATAATTTGCTTTATAAAAATGGGTGAATTGCAATACCGCAATTCTTTCTTTTTTTAATTCTTTTTCAGACTTAATAAAAGGGTGATTCAGTTTTGCAATAAATGAGCTTGGTCGCAGAAAAACAGGCGAGCTTTTTTTATATTCCTTTTTGAATTCTTCGCTATACGTATCTTTTATATTAAATATTTGAACCGTATATGCCGGGTTCGTTTCTTGCGGATATTTTACAAAATTTATTTGTAATCCTGCTTTGTTTGCTACTTTTTGTAAAATATATTTTTGCAATACTTCTGTTTGCAGAGGTTTGTCTGTGAGGAGAGACATTTGTTTAAGAATAATTTCCGGATGTTGCTTGATCCAGTTTTTTTCTTCTGTATTTAAAATCAGATCTTTTGCGTGGCTTAAAGGTGAAAGAGCCAGGATAAAACAGATACTGAGTTTTAGTGTGACGGAGCAGGCAAGCCTGTATTGGAATGCAAAATCACGCAATTTCAGCGGGAGTTTTCTTGCTGAGGGCACCATGATTTGCGTTGTGTGTGTGGAGCTGTTCATTATGATATCTGCCGGATTAAAAAGTAGCCGGGTTGGTGTGTGATCATTTATTTGTTATAAAAAATCATGCAGATTTAAATCTATTCTTTAAATAATTTTAAATGTTTCGTATATTGTGGTTTTCATTGTTCACGAAGATAATATCGTTAATTTTAAAGAGCCCCCTTTTTTCTGCAACAGCATGCAGGGAAATGCGCATGGATCTCATTACTATGTTTGTAAATGGGTATTCTGTTGCTGATAACCGGTACAGCTCCCGGATTATGGATTGTTTTTTCGGCCTGTTTTTTCAGCAAGTATTGTTATTTTACATGTTTTGCCGGAAATAAAGATCCATTGCCGGTTAAATCAGATGATTCTGATCTGTTTTATAACATTAGTCAGTTTTGTCTTGTTTCGGAGCAATCTGAGTTATTGCACAATACTTATCCAGGTATGCTCTGATTATTTTCGTCAACCATCTGGCAGGCGGGTCTTTCTGGCCGGTCTGTGGTTGTATGGCTAAGAATGAGCTGCTATAGCGGTTGCTGCAAAGTGTGCTGCTGTATCCGGGCACTTTGCAGAGCTTGTCTATCAGTAAATAGCACAAATAGAGGCTTGTAATGACAGACAAAATTAAAATTATGCTGTTGGATGATCACGAAGTCGTTCGCGCTGGCTTGATGGTCCATTTGAAAGATCTGGATGATATTCGCATCCTTGGCAGCTTTAGTCGTGTGGCTGATTTGCTGGCCGCGCTGAGACAACAGCAACCGGATGTATTGTTGCTGGACTATGTCCTTGGCAAGGACGAAGTGGACGGTATCAATCTGATCCAGAGCCTGCGTGCAAAATATCCGGAATGCCCTGTTTTGGTGGTGTCTTCCATGGATATGTCCGCCGTCTCTGTATTGTTATCCCGGGCAGGGGTCTCTGGTTTTGTGGGTAAATCACAGCCACTGGATCAGCTGGTTAAAGCGATTCGTCTGACCGCCTATGGCTATAGTTATTGGCCGGACAACATCAATAAAAGCAAGAGCGTGGCGAACGAAAGCGGCACCGCTGATCTGGCATCGATGCTGGATGTTCTGAGCCCGCGTGAACGTGAAGTATTGCGTTGTTATCTGGACGGGATGACGGTGTCCGAGATTGCACATAAGTTTTCCCGTAGTGTTAAAACCATCAGCACTCAAAAACAGACTGCTTTGCAAAAGTTAGGGATCAGCTCTGACCGGGATTTGTTCCGGCTGAATGTTTAATCAGGGGAAAACCGTTTAATCTGCAGCACGGACGGCTTTCCGGGCTGAGTTGGCAACAAATAACCGGATTATCATTTGCCGAAACTGCCCCGGTAGTGTGATAATCCGCCGCTGCGGAGCAGGCCAGACAGTCGCTGCCATACTTTTAGGGTATGGGGGAGGAAAGTCCGGGCTCCACAGGGCAGGATGCCGGTTAACGACCGGGCGTTGCAAGGCGACGGAAAGTGCAACAGAGAGCTGAACCGCCGATGACCCGGGTTGAAGACCTTTATTGATACAAGGCCGGACCGGGAACAGGCAAGGGTGAAAAGGTGGTCCCGTCGGGGACGCAGGCCGCAAGGTTTGCCGGTAAGAGCGCACCGCGGACGTGGTAACACGGACGGCAGGGTAAACCCCATCCGGAGCAAGACCAAGCAGTAGACGCTGAGGTGGCCCGCCGAGTCTACGGGTAGGTTGCTTGAGCCCGGCAGCAATGCCGGGCCTAGAGGAATGACTGTCACCTTGGGGTAACTCAAGGCTACAAAACCCGGCTTATCGGCCGGCTCCGCAACCTGAATAAGCAAAAAAGCCGACCTGATGGTCGGCTTTTTTGCGTCTTTACGACTTAAACATGGCGGCAAAGCGTTTTTGGACCTCCTGGTCCGGTACCTCTTCCACGCGTGTCGCTAAGCTCCAGATATGGCCAAACGGATCTTTCAGAGAACCCATCCGGTCGCCATAAAACTGATCGCTGACCGGGCTGAGCTCTTCCGCCCCGGACGCGATAGCCTGGGCAAACAGTGTATCGGCATCTTCCACATAGAGCAGCAGACTGACGGGAGAGCCCCCCAGGCTTGCCGGGCTGCGATAACCCATTTGCTCATCGGCCAGCATAATGGGCGCATGGCCAATTCTGATCTCGGCATGGGCGATTTTGCCGCTGGGATCGGTCAGGCGGATGATTTCTGTTGCTCTGAACGCCTCCTTATAAAAGGCAATGGCACGGGGTGCATCATTCACAATCAGATAAGGCGTGGCAGTCTGGTATTCATTTGGAATTGCACTCATGGCAGCATCCTTTTGAAAACAGAATTGAACAAAAAATCACCCGCAGCAGATTAAGCTGCTTCTTCTTCACCAATAAAGCGATAAACCAGAGCACCCAGTACGGCACCCACAATCGGTGCTAACCAGAACAGCCAAAGCTGGTTAATGGCAAACTCGCCGGCAAACAGGGCCACAGCGGTGCTGCGGGCCGGGTTGACCGAAGTATTGGTCACAGGGATGCTGATCAGATGAATCAGTGTCAGGCCAAGACCGATGGCAATGGGAGCAAAGCCCTGTGGTGCACGCTTATCGGTGGACCCCAGGATAATAATCAGAAACATCATGGTCATGACGATTTCGGTAATCAGCGCTGCAGCCATAGAAAAGCCGCCAGGGGAGTGTTCAGCATAACCATTGGAAGCAAAACCACCCAGAGTGGTAAAACCGGCTTTACCAGTAGCAATAAAATACAGCACGGTAGCGGCCACAATTCCGCCTAAAACTTGCGCAATAATATAAGGCACCAGTTGATTGGCAGGAAAGCGTTTTGCTGCCCATAAGCCAATTGAAACGGCAGGATTAAGATGGCAACCGGAAATATGGCCAATGGCATAGGCCATGGTCAGAACGGTCAGACCGAAGGCTAAAGCCACGCCTGCAAAGCCGATTCCCAGACCTGGAAAGGCCGCGGCAAGAACGGCACTGCCGCAACCGCCTAATACTAACCAAAAGGTGCCAAAAAATTCTGCTGCGTATTTTTTCATAACTGATATTCCTTTCAATGAACTTACGTTTTTTTGAAGAGGGGTGCGAATATACAGGTTAGTATGTATATCGGTACAGGTATAAATATAATTGCAACATTTAAGCTACGGATGTTAATACGGGCCCTGATCTGGCTGGTGAGCCGGGTTAATTCGTGAATTTAATACATGATCCTGCCATTGCCCGGCAATTTTTAAATAAGAGCGGGCATAGCCTTCTTCTTCAAATCCCAGCCGTTGCAGCAATCTGGCACTGCGTAAATTAGCCGGCATATGATTGGCCATAATCCGGTGCAAATCCCGGCTGGTAAAAACATATTCAATGGCCGCACTGAGCGCTTCAAACATCAGGCCTTTGCCTTCTGCCGCCGCTGCCAGCGAGTATCCAAGATGGCAGGCCATAAACGGCCCCTGAACAATATTGCTGAAGCTACATTGCCCTATCATTTCAGCGCTGTATTTATCTATTAAGGCTAAATGAATGGCCTTGCCCTGCTGGAATTGAATACGGGCATTTTCCAGCCGCAGCTGCCAGGCAGAGGCAGTAAAGAAATCTTCATCCCTGAGCGGATCCCACGGGGCAAAGTGTGCCCGGTTTTCCTGATGAAAACGGGCCCACAGCGCCGCTTGCGCCGGGTCTGCCAGCGCAAGCGTTAAACGGGCGGTCTCAATGCGTAATGAAACCGGTGTTTTACGTCCAAATATCACAGGGCATCTTGTGGGTTATTGGCTTGCAGTTTGTTTTCCAGATCGTTGATTCTGGCTTCCATTTGCTGGAGTTTTTCGCGGGTGCGGGCAAGGACTTCCTGCTGGATTTCAAATTCTTCCCGTGTGACTAAATCCATTTTGGTAAAGGCAGAGGCCATCATGGCCCGGGCATTCTTTTCGATATCTTTAGCCGGGCTGGCTGCAATGGCTTCAGAGATTTTGCTGGCGACATCATCAAAAAATTTATCTTTAAGCATGGTGGTTTTCCTTGGTTTTAGTTTGCTTTTCAGTTTAGCAGAAGCGGGCGTTCAGCTCTGCACCTGCGAGCCGCACCACTCTGGTGCGAATTAAGGTTGCAGTGCACCATGAGGCGTCTATTGTTGGTGCATCGCGCTGCATTTATTCCGCTAACATGCTGACAATCATGGCTTTTATGAGTTGGCATGCTTTGTGCTGAACTATGAGCGTACCCCACCTTTTAAAGGAGCACCCCATGAAATTCGTGTCTGCGATTATTAAGCCATTCAAGCTCGATGAAGTCCGCGAAGCCTTGTCTGAAATTGGTGTTCAGGGTTTAACCGTGACTGAAGTCAAAGGCTTTGGCCGGCAGAAGGGGCATACCGAACTTTATCGCGGCGCCGAATATGTGGTGGATTTTCTGCCCAAGGTCAAAGTGGAAGTGGCGATTGCGGATGATCAGCTGGAACAAACGCTGGAAGTGATTGAAAAAGCCGCCAATACCGGCAAGATCGGCGATGGCAAAATTTTTGTGTTTGATCTGCAACATGTGGTGCGGATCCGCACGGGTGAAACTGGCGAAGCGGCCATCTGATTTAAAACTCCGCAGGAGATAAACGATGAAGAAATTGTTTGCAGCATTCGCCCTCAGCGCCACTGCCGCGCAGGGTTTTGCGGCCGATGTGGCGGCTTCCGCGCCCGCGGCCATTGTGGCTTCCGTACCTGCAGCGATCGTGGATACCGTGAATAAAGGCGATAACGCATGGATGTTTGTCGCTACCGCACTGGTTATTTTGATGTCGATTCCTGGCCTGGCCCTGTTTTATGGCGGCCTGGTGCGTTCTAAAAATATGCTGTCTGTGTTGATGCAGGTTTTCTCGGTTTTTGCGCTGATTTCTGTGCTGTGGGTGGTTTATGGTTATTCCCTGGCCTTTACCGAAGGGAATGCGTTTTTTGGTTCCTTTAGCAAAGTCATGCTGAAAGGGGTCTCTCCGGATTCCATTGCCGCTACTTTTACTAAAGGCGTTGGGATTTCAGAATTGATTTATGTGGTCTTCCAGGGCGCTTTTGCAGCGATTACTTGCTGCTTAATCGTAGGTGCTTTTGCTGAGCGTATTAAATTTGCGGCTGTGTTAGCATTTTGTGCTCTATGGTTCACCTTTTCTTACCTGCCAATGGCTCATATGGTTTGGTACTGGACTGGCCCGGATGCGTATGTCAATCAGGCTGCTGCAGATGTTGCCACGGCAACGGCAGGCTTCCTGTTCCAAAAAGGTGCGCTGGATTTCGCCGGTGGCACGGTCGTGCATATTAATGCTGCGGTTGCCGGTCTGGTTGGTGCGATCATGGTGGGCAAGCGGATTGGATTTGGCCGCGAAGCCATGACACCACACAGCTTAACCATGACCATGATTGGTGCTTCTTTACTCTGGTTCGGCTGGTTTGGCTTTAATGCCGGCTCTGCTCTGGAAGCCAATGGCGTTGCTGCACTGGCCTTTGTTAATACTTGGGTTGCGACTGCTGCGGCCACCATGTCATGGTTACTGGCTGAATGGGTATTAAAAGGTAAGCCTTCCCTTCTGGGTGCGGCATCCGGTGCGGTAGCTGGTCTGGTTGCAATTACCCCGGCCTGCGGTCTGGTTGGTGTGGGTGGTGCACTGGTGCTGGGTTTACTGGCTGGCGTGATTTGCCTCTGGGGTGTGCATGGTCTGAAACGCCTGATTGGTGCCGATGATGCGCTGGATGTGTTTGGTGTGCACGGCGTGGGCGGTATTCTGGGTGCAATTCTGACTGGTGTGTTTGCTTCACCAGATTTAGGTGGCACCGGGGTCTGGGATTATGTTGGCAATAAGGTTGCGGCAGATTATTCCATCCTTGCTCAGGTTAAGATTCAGGCTATTGGCGTGGGAACCACGCTGATCTGGTCGGCGGTTGTTTCAATTATTGCCTTTAAACTGGTGGATCTCATGATCGGTCTGCGCGTTCCGGAAGAAGAAGAGCGTGAAGGCCTGGATGTGACAAGCCATGGTGAAAAAGCATATAATCTGTAAGTTATGTATATAAGATGCCAGGGGTGCTCTTAAGCTGCCCCTGGTATCAGCGAGCACTTCGCTGTAAGTAGTTCAGACAGGTAACAGAGCCATTAATTATCTCTCCTAAAGGTGATTCGGTTTATTACGGGTTTGGCATATAAGCAGCGTATTGCAGGAAGCCCGCCGGGAAACCGGCGGGCTTTTCTACGTCTGCTCTGTACGGGAAGTCCACCCGGGAATTAATTGACGCGACGTGTTATTACTAGAGGATTACGTTAACCTGCTTAATCGATAAGGAATTGTTTATATGAACGTTTCTGATGCAAAGCTTGGCTCTCCTCTGGCATACAGTTATCCACTTTTGATTAAGCAAATCTTGCTTTCCCCTTTGGCAAGAACCCCTGATCAAGAGATTGTTTATGGTGATACACATCGCTACTGTTATCGGGATTTAGCCCGGCGGGTTCATCAGTTCGGTCATGCGCTGGCACGGTTGGGCGTGGCGCACGGCACCACAGTGGCGGTGATGGACTGGGACAGCCATCGTTATCTGGAATGTTTTTTTGCCGTGCCCATGTATGGGGCGGTACTGCAAACCGTGAATGTGCGCCTGTCCCCGGATCAGATTCTGTACACCTTAAACCATGCCGCAGCGACTGTTTTACTGGTTAACCGGGAGTTTCTGCCTTTATTGGCGCAAATCCGCTCCGGGCTGACATCGGTGCAGCAAATTATTTTATTAGAAGACGAGCCTGGCGTTCTGCCGGCGGATCTGGATGCCGAATATGAGGCGCTGCTGGCGCCTTGCCCGGATCATTATGAATTTGCCGATTTTGATGAAAATACCCGCGCCACCACCTTTTACACCACCGGAACCACCGGGGATCCCAAGGGGGTGTTCTTTAGTCACCGGCAGCTGGTTTTGCATACCCTGGCCGTGACTTCGGCGCTGGCGCTGGCTCCGGTGCAAGGGCGCTTTCATCATGATGATGTGTATATGCCGATTACCCCCATGTTTCATGTCCATGCCTGGGGCCTGCCCTATGTGGCGACCATGGCCGGGGTTAAACAGGTTTATCCGGGGCGCTATCAGCCAGAGCAATTATTAAAGCTGATCGAGCGTGAAGGCGTGACCTTTTCGCATTGCGTGCCGACCATTATGCAAATGCTATTGCAGTCCCCTTATCAGGCCGATTTATCCCGCTGGAAAGTGATTGTGGCCGGCTCTGCCCTCAGCTCGGCCCTGGCGCGGGCCGCCCTGGCGAGAGGGATTGATATCTTTGCCGGCTATGGAATGTCCGAAACCTGCCCGATTCTCTCTTTTGCCCAGGTGGATACCGCCGAGCTGTCTCAGAATGAAGAGATTTCGCTTGCCACCCGGATTAAAACCGGGCGGCCGATTCCGCTGGTTGATTTACGCACGGTGGATGCCGGGATGAATTCTTTGCCCAGAGATGGTGTGACTGCCGGGGAAGTGATTGTGCGTGCGCCCTGGCTGACTCAGGGTTATTTACATAATCCGCAGGCCTCTGATCAGCTGTGGGAAGGTGGTTGGTTACATACCCAGGATATTGGCCATATCGATGCCCGTGGCTATTTGCGTATTACCGACCGGATGAAAGATGTGATTAAAACGGGCGGAGAATGGGTGTCATCCATTGCGCTGGAAGAGCTGATCAGCCGCCACCCCGCAGTTAATGAATCTGCGGTGATTGGTGTGGCGGATGAAAAGTGGGGCGAGCGGCCGCTGGCGCTGGTGGTGCTCAAAGAAGGCTTTGCCGGCCAGATCAGCGCAGAGGATATTCAGGCCCATTTGCTGAATTTTGTTGAGCAGGGCCATTTATCCAAATTTGGCGTGCCGGAGCAAATTCGTTTTGTAGAGCAGCTGCCGCGTACCAGTGTGGGTAAATTAAATAAGCGGGCCATGCGTGAACAACAGGCCTGATCGCCCCTGACGGATCAGCAGGTTTACCGTGGCTGACTAGCAGCTGCCGCGTACCAGTGTGGGTAAATTAAAAAAGAGGGCCATGCGTGAACAACAGGCCTGATGGCCCCTGACGGATCAGCAGGTTTACCGTGGCTGACTTACAATGGCCGATTCGGTGTAAAGGAGTGGGCCTGTGATCCGGCTGGCTTTAGTAGACGATCATCTTTTGGTGCGCTCAGGTTTTGCTCAGCTTTTATCTTTAGAAGCCGACATGCGTGTGGTGGCTCAGTTTGCCTCGGTTCCTGAAGCCTTAAAAGGCTTTTTGCCTGATATGGCGGATGTGTGTCTGCTGGATTTATCCTTGCCGCCAGAAAGTGGCTTAACCCTGCTGGGCCGCTTGCCTGATGGGGTGAAAGCGCTGATTTTAAGCGTTCAGGACAGCCCGGCCATGGTTGAAAAGGCATTACATCTGGGGGCACGGGGGTTTATCAGCAAGCGCTGCCAGGTGGAAGAGTTATTGCTGGCTATCCGCACCATTGCGGCAGGGGGCTGCTATCTGCCTCCGGCCCTGGCGGCCAATTTACTGGCACCGCGTCAGGGCCTGGTTTGCCTGACGCCGCGCGAGCGGGAAGTCTGTGAGCTGCTGGCCGAAGGCTGCGATGTGCGTACCGTAGCGCTGCGCCTGGGTTTAAGCCACAAAACGGTCCATGTGCACCGGGCGCATGCGCTGGATAAACTCAATGTTAGTAATAATGTGGAACTGGCCCACCGGATGCAGCGTGAAGGCTAAGTTCAGTTCTTCGCTGGGGCGGATGTTGCTGGCGATTCCCGTTTGTTGTGGTGCCTGGTTTGCCCTTTGGTCGGTCAGTGCGGCGCTGTTGCACAGCCTGACCCTGGCGGTGCTGTTTTTACCCTGCGGCTTGCGATTTTCCCTGCTGTTATTTGCTCCGCGTTTCTGCGCGCCCGCGATTATTGCGGCTGAATGGCTGGTGCTGGGCTTATTACTCAGCGCCATAGAGCTGCCCGCGGAGCTGTTTTTGCTGGCTCCGCTTTCTGTGCTGCTGATGATGCTGATGCAGCGCTGGCCTGTCCGGGATGAGTGGCAGGTGCTGCTGAAACAAGGCGGGGCGGTTTTGCTGACCGCGCTTAGTTCGGCATTGCTGTGGTTATGGCTGGATGGCAATGCCTTGCAGGCCTTTTTAGCCTCGCTGGCAGGATGCCTGATGCTGGGGCCGGCCCTGTTTATTTTATGGGAGGCATTAACCCGGATCCGCTGGTTGCCTATTGGCCCGGGGCAAAGGCGTAAAAGCTTTAATCTGCGTCTGCGCTTTGTTTTATCTTATCTGCTGCTGTTTACACTGAGCTTTTCTGTGCAGGTCGCCTTACCCGCCGGCTTTGCTTTTTTCTCTCCGCTTTGCCTTGCTGTTCCTGTGGTGCTGCTGGCTTATTTACATGGCTGGCGCGGCGCGGTACTGGCTTCGTTTTGCAATAGTCTGGCACTGGCGATATTCAGCCATAGCGTGGTGAATGATTTATTGCTGGCGCTGATTGCGCAAAATTTATTAGGCGTGGTGCTGGGCGTGGCCATTCAGGGGGCGCGTTTACGGGCAGCGGCATTAACGCGGTTAAATGAGCGCTTATCCCGCCAGCTGGCCAGAAATCATGCCCTGGCCCGGCAACTGGTGAATGCCGAAGAAGCGGTGCGCCGGGATGTTGCCCGGGAGCTTCACGATGAAATCGGGCAAAATATTACAGCCATCCGGATTCAGGCGACAATTTCCGCTCGGATGACTCAGGATGAGGCGCTGAAAGCCTCGTTAGGCGTGATTGAGTCTTTATCGCTGAATGTCTACGACTGTGCCCGGGGATTATTGCTGCGCTTAAGGCCACGCGCTTTGGATGATCTCAGTTTGCAAGAAGCGGCAGGGCAGCTGGCGAACGAATTGCAGTTTACGGAGCGCGGTATTGAATTCAGCCTGAACTGGTCCCTGGATGAGCAGCTGCTGGATGAGGCATTAAAGCTGACATTATTTCGGGTGCTGCAAGAGGCGCTGAATAATGTCACGCGGCATGCCAGTGCCAGTCAGGTCTGCGTTAATCTTTGGCAGGAAAAAAACTGGCTGTATTTATCGGTCATTGATAATGGCGCGGGCACGTCGCCCATTCAGGTGGGGATGGGGTTGCGCGGGATGCGGGAACGAGTCGAAACCCTGGGCGGAAAATTAAGTTTAAGCCGTCAGGGTGGAGTTTGTTTACGGGTCAGTCTGCCTCTTTTTTAATCCGGCATTCACCCTGTGCCCCGGTCTAAGACTTTTTCTTAGTTAGCCTAAGACTTTGTCGGGCGCGGTACCGGGCGCTGATCTTTATGATGGTAGTCAGTTATTTTTGACTACATTAAGGCCTCTGCCATGTTTGGTCCCCTGAAAGCAGCGCCTGCTGCTCCGCTGATTACTGATCAGCAACAGATCGATACAACGTATCGCTTTTGGCGTATTCAGCTGATGTTCACGATGTATATTGGCTACGCAGTTTTTTACTTTACCCGTAAAAGCTTTAATTATGCGATGCCAAGTATGTTGCTGGATCTTGGCTTGCAAAAAGCCGATATCGGCATGATGGGGACGTTGTTTTATATCACTTATGGTTGCTCCAAGTTTTTATCCGGGGTGATGAGCGATCATTCAAACCCGCGTTATTTTATGGGGCTGGGCCTCCTGGCAACCGGCGTGATTAATATCCTGTTCGGGCTGAGCTCATCGCTGTGGATGCTCATGCTGCTCTGGATGCTGAACGGTTTCTTTCAAGGCTGGGGCTGGCCTCCGTGCTCAAAATTACTGACTTCCTGGTATTCCCGTACCGAGCGTGGCTTTTGGTGGTCCATCTGGAATACCTCGCATAATGTGGGCGGTGCGCTGATTCCCTTGATTGTCGGTACCGTGGCGGCCACCTATGGCTGGCGGATGGGGATGTTTGTGCCCGGGGTCATTGCCATCGTGATTGGTCTGTTTTTATGCTGGCGTTTACGCGACCGGCCGCAATCCATGGGTTTGCCTTCGGTTGGCGTATGGCGCAATGACAAACTGGAGCAGGCACAGGAAGGGGAAGGGCAGGGCTTATCAAATAAAGAAATTCTGAAACGCTATGTGCTGACTAATAAATATATCTGGTTGCTGGCCTTTTGTTATGTGCTGGTTTATATCGTTCGCACCGCCATTAATGACTGGGGTAATTTATATTTAACTGAGCATTATGGTTATTCATTAATGACGGCCAATTCAGCTTTATCCCTGTTTGAAGTCGGCGGATTTATTGGTTCCTTAGTGGCGGGCTGGGGCTCGGATAAGTTTTTTTCCGGCAATCGCGGGCCAATGAATCTGATCTTTGCGCTGGGTATTTTGGTGTCTGTCGGTGCTTTATGGCTGTTACCCGTGCATAACTATATTCTTCTGGCCGCTTGTTTTTTTGTGATTGGTTTTTTTGTTTTTGGCCCGCAAATGCTGATTGGTATGGCCGCCGCTGAATGCTCACATAAAGATGCGGCAGGGGCCGCAACCGGTTTTGTCGGCTTATTTGCCTATATGGGCGCGGCGCTGGCGGGGTATCCCATTGCCAAGGTGATTGAATTCTGGCATTGGAATGGCTTTTTTACGGTCGTGGCGCTGGCCGCTGCCGGATCCGGTTTATTGCTATTGCCCCTGTTAAAAGTCTCATCCAACAATAAATAATAAATTTATTGGTAAATAAAAGCCGCTCACTGAGCGGCTTTTATTATTGGGGCAGTTCTGCTGAGAGTAATTCTTTGCAGGCCTTAATCGCAGCAATACGTGCATCGCGAATCTTATGTGGTATCAAACCTTTATCTTCGCAGTTTTGGGCAATCTCACCGCTATTCACCGTATTGGCCGCTGCCAGTAGCTTTAATAAATAGGCGCTCTGCGGATAGTCGCAGTCCTCAAAGCCTGTTCGTCCCCGTGCATCGGCAAGGCAGGCATCCAGCATCTGGCCAAAGCGCTGCGGTTTTCTGAAGGCATCGCAACGCTGAAACAGCTCCAGTACGGTGGTGGCTTTCAGAATGGGAGCGGTATGGATCAGGGTGTGGTCGCGGCAAACCATGCGGGCCAGATCCCGGCAATCGCCCGGCACCCGTAATCTTTCGCATAAAGCTTCAACCAGCGCCACGCCGCGTGCTTCATGGCCAATATGCCTTGGCAAAATATCGGCCGGCGTAATGGCCTTGCCCAAATCATGGCACAGCGCCGCAAAACGGGTGCTGAGCGGCCAGTGCTGGCTGGCGGTATAGTCCAGCACCAGCATGACATGCACTCCGGTATCCACTTCAGGGTGGTAATCCGCCCGTTGCGGCACCCCCCACAGGGCATCGATTTCCGGTGCAATCCGCACCAGCGCTCCGCAGCGGCGCAGCATTTCAAACATCCTGGACGGGTGATCTTCCATCAGCCCCTTGGCAAACTCCTGCCAGACCCGCTCTGCCACCAGATGATCGGCTTCGCCGCTGCTCACCATCTCTTGCATCAGGGCCAGTGTTTCTGGTGCCACATCAAAAGCAAAACGGGCGGCAAAGCGCGCCAGACGTAAAATTCGCACCGGATCTTCACTAAAGGCCGGGGAAACATGGCGTAATAATTTGGCTTTAAGATCGGCCTGCCCGTTAAATGGGTCGGTAATCTGCCCGTGCTCATCTTCGGCAATGGCATTGATAGTCAGATCCCGGCGCAGCAGATCTTCTTCCAGCGTGACGTCTTCGCTGGCAAAAACAGTAAAGCCTTTGTAACCATGGCCGGATTTGCGTTCAGTTCGCGCCAGGGCATATTCTTGATGGGTTTGCGGGTGCAGAAAAACCGGAAAATCTTTACCCACCGGGGTATAGCCCTGTGCCTGCATGGCCTCTGCAGTACTGCCCACTACGACCCAGTCCACATCCTTAACCGGCAGCCCCAATAGTTTGTCCCTGACCGCTCCGCCCACGCGATAAACCTTCATTGATCTTTCCTTAGACTTTTTAGTCACTTTATTTGTTAATTATATTCCCGTTACAATCTGCTATCTAACACCGTTCACAAGGATGCCCGCATGAAGATCGCCAATAGCATTACCGACTTAATCGGCAATACTCCGTTGGTTAAGTTAAACCGTGTTGCCGAAGGCAGTGTGGCGACCATTGTTGCCAAGCTGGAGTTTTTAAATCCTTCGCATTCGGTAAAAGATCGGATTGCGTTGTCGATGATCGAAGCGGCTGAAGCCGCTGGCAAAATTGGCCCGGATACGGTGATTATTGAGCCAACCTCCGGTAATACCGGTATTGGTCTGGCAATGGTCTGCGCCGCACGCGGTTATAAGCTGGTACTCACTATGCCAGAAAGTATGTCTAAAGAGCGCCGTGCATTATTACGCGGCTATGGTGCAGAGCTGATTTTAACGCCCGGCCCGGACGGGATGGGCGGGGCTATTGCCAAGGCCAAGGCTTTGGCCGAAGAGCACAGCCATTACTTTTTACCGCAGCAGTTTGAAAACCCGGCTAATCCGGCCGTGCATCGCCGTACTACGGCCGAAGAGCTTTGGAATGATACCGACGGTCAGATTGATATTCTGATTGCCGGTGTGGGCACGGGCGGCACGATTACAGGTATTGCTGAAGTATTAAAAGCGCGTAAACCTTCCTTTAAAGCGATTGCAATTGAGCCGGATGCCAGCCCGGTCTTAAGCGGCGGAGCCAAAGGGCCCCATGCGATTCAAGGGATTGGGGCCGGTTTTGTACCCGGTGTGCTCAATACCGAAGCTTATGATGAAGTGATTCGTGTCACCAATGACGATGCCTTTGCCACGGCGCGTGCGCTGGCTACTCAGGAAGGGATTCTGGCCGGGATTTCTGCTGGTGCCGCAACATGGGCGGCAATCCAGGTGGCCAGGCGTCCGGAAAATGCCGGCAAGCTGATTGCGGTGATTATTCCATCGTTTGGCGAGCGTTATTTATCCACACCATTATTTGCCGGGCTGTTGGATTAACCGTTTAACCGGGCAGGCTGCGGTGTTTTTACATCGCGGCCTGAGATCAGCATATAAAAACTAGACGACTGGTCTATTTTGTGCGAAACTGCGCCCATGGTTAAGAAAAAACACGAAGATACACGCGAACATTTATTAATGGTGGGTGAGTCCATCATTATGGGAAGAGGCTTTTCCGCCGTCGGGCTGGCCGAGATTCTGGCAACGGCCGGCGTTCCCAAAGGTTCGTTTTATCACTACTTCCCTTCAAAAGAGCACTTCGGTTGTGCGCTTTTAGAACGTTATTTTGTCAATTATCAGGCCCATCTGCTGGCTCTGGAAACGCTGCACCCCTGTGGCAGTGAGCGTTTAATGCAATATTGGCGGGCATGGCTGGTGACTCAGGCCTCTTGCAGCCAGGCTAATCAGTGTATGGTGGTAAAGCTCTCTGCTGAAGTGGCTGATTTATCTGAACCGATGCGCCAGGTTTTCAAGCAGGGTACCGACGATGTGATTGATCGTCTTGCCTCCTGGCTGGAAGAGCCGCGCTGCAAGGGCACTTTGCCTGCAGCAATGGATGCAAAAGCCGTGGCTTTAATGCTGTATGAAATGTGGCTGGGTGCCAGCTTGCTGACAAAAATACGTCAGGATGGCAGCGCTTTAGAGACGGCAATGCAAACGACCTGTCATCTTTTGGGCGTAGAAAATATTTAGTGGCAGGGGCAGAGCCCCGTGCTGCAGCGTATTGGCTTTAGACAGAACCGGCAGCAATGCTGGTTTTTTTGAAACACGAGTCTAGACGACTGGTCTATTTTTGTAAGCTTCTAAAGGATTTATTATGTTGCAATTCGAATTCTATAACCCGACCCATATTGTTTTTGGTGAAGGCCAGATTGCTAAATTAGCCAGTCTGGTTCCGGCCAAAGCCCGTGTTCTGGTGTTGTATGGTGGTGGCAGCATTAAAAAGAACGGCACCTATACCGAAGTGATGGATGCGCTTAAAAACCATACTGTTTTTGAGTTTTCCGGTATTGAAGCCAACCCGACTTACGAAACCATGATGAAGGCCGTGGCACAGATTAAGCATGAAAAGATTGATTTTCTGCTGGCAGTCGGTGGCGGTTCGGTGATCGATGGGACTAAATTTGCGGCTGCAGCCGCTAAATATGAAGGCGAGCCATGGGATATCTTCAGCACCCACGGCCGTCATATTAAAGAAGCATTGCCACTGGGCGCGGTGCTGACCCTGCCGGCCACCGGCTCAGAAATGAATAACGGCGCGGTAATTACCCGTTCTGAAACAAAAACCAAACTGCCGTTTATGAATCCCCTGGTATTCCCGCAGTTTGCCATTCTTGATCCAACCAAAACTTATAGCCTGCCGGTACGCCAGATTGCCAATGGTGCGGTCGATGCCTTTGTCCATGTGGCTGAACAATATCTGACTTATCCGGTGAATTCTCCGGTGCAGGACCGTTTTGCTGAAAGCTTATTGCAAACCTTGCTGGAAGTGGGCCCGCAGGCTTTGGCGGCACCAACGGATTACGCTGTGCGCGCTAATTTAATGTGGACCGCCACCATGGCGCTGAATGGTCTGATTGGTGCCGGTGTGCCGCAAGACTGGGCAACACATCAGGTCGGCCATGAACTGACTGCTTTATACAATATGGATCATGCCCAGACGCTGGCCATTATTCTGCCATCCATGCTGAATGTGCGCCGTGCCGCTAAGCGTGAAAAGCTATTGCAATATGCTTCCCGTGTATGGGGCATTAATGAAGGCAGTGACGACACCCGTATCGATCTGGCGCTGGCTAAAACCCGCGATTTCTTTGAAGCCATGGGCCTTAAAACCCGGATGCGCGACTGTGGTCTGGAACCACAAGCCATTGAAGCGGTGCTGGAGCAATTAAAAACTCACGGTATGACTGCTCTGGGTGAAAGCGGAGATGTCACTCTGGATATCAGCCGTCAAGTTCTGGAAGGCAGCTACTAAGATGAGCTCCGCGCTGATTTTGCACCATTACCTGCAGTCGCCCTATTCAGAAAAAGTCCGTGCATATCTGGGTTTTAAGCAGCTGGCCTGGCAATCTGTGCTGATGCCGCCCGTTTTGCCCAAACCCGATTTAATGGCGCTGACCGGAGGCTACCGGCGTGCTCCGGTGCTGCAAATTGGCGCGGATATCTATTGTGATTCGGCTTTGATTATTTCAGAGCTGGAACAGCGTTCGCCTGCTCTGGCGACAGGCCCGCAGGCGGCCGCTGCCGCTGCCGCTCTGCTGGGGCGTTTATTTGATGTGGATGTGTTCTGGCGTGCGGCCCGGTATCTGATGGCCAGCCGGCTGGAGCATATTCCACAAGCTTTGCTGGATGACCGGATTGCTATGCATCCGCAGCTGCCTTTGCAAAAAGAGCAACTGCTGGCCGATCAGGCACAGCTGGCGCTGCAGTTGCGCTCGTTGATTAAAACGGTTGATCTGGCTCTGTCTGGTGCTGATTTTCTGGGCGGATCTGTCCCTGCGGCGGGTGACTTTGCCGTGTATCACACGCTGTGGTTTTTACAGGGAGCTGGCGCGCTGGTTCAGCTGGCGGCGGATTGCCCGGTATTACTGGCCTGGATGAGCAAAATGGCCGCTTTCACGGCGGAGGGTACTCCCCTCAGCGCCGCAGAGGCTCTGGCCGTGGCTTATGCCGCCGAACCCCTTGCCTTATCGGGTGGAGAAGAAATTCTTCGCGGGAAAAACGTTGCGGTTCAGCCTGAGGGCTATCCGCAGGAACGCGTAAGCGGTGAGCTGGTATATCTGGATGAGCAAAAAATAGTGCTTGCCCGGCAAAGCGCCGCAACGGGGCTGCTGCATGTGCACTTCCCCCGTATGGATTATGAAATTATTTAATTATTGGAGTGACTGATGTCTTTGAATCGCCGTATTGTTTTAGCCAGCCGCCCGCATGGCGCGCCTGTTCCTGCTGATTTTCGTTTAGAAGAGCAAGCTATTCCCGCTGTAGGTAGCGGTGAAGTACTGCTACACACGCTGTATTTGTCGCTGGACCCGTATATGCGTGGCCGTATGAGTGATGCACCGTCTTATGCCGCGCCGGTTGAAGTGAATGGCGTGATGGTCGGTGGTACCGTTTGCCGGGTTGAAGCATCGCAAAATAGTGCTTTTGCCGTGGGCGACCTGGTGGTGAGCTTTTCTGGATGGCAGGAATATGCCGTATCCAATGGTGAAGGCCTGTTAAAGCTCGATCCTTCTGCTACGCCGTCTCATGCTCTGGGCGTGCTGGGTATGCCTGGCTTTACCGCCTATATGGGCCTGTTGGAAATTGGTCAGCCTAAAGCGGGTGAAACCGTGGTTGTGGCTGCGGCAACAGGGGCCGTGGGCGCTATTGTCGGGCAAATCGCCAAAATCAAAGGCTGCCGTGTGGTAGGGATTGCCGGTGGTGCTGATAAATGTGCTTATGCAGTCAGCGAGCTGGGTTTTGATGCTTGTATCGATCACCGTGCAGCGGACTTTGCTGAGCAGCTGGCCAAGGCTTGCCCTGCCGGCATTGATGTTTATTACGAAAATGTCGGTGGTGCCGTATTTGACGCCGTGATGCCGCTGCTTAATACCGCCGCCCGCGTTCCGCTTTGTGGTCTGATTT
>JBOFGM010000070.1:0-4601 GCA_051649105.1 Iodobacter sp.
TTACAACAAATTCGCAAACAATGCCCATAACTATGGCTGGGTGAAAACAGCGGCCCAGGCGTAAAACTGATCCCCTCCCGCAGCGCCTGCTGCAGCAGCTGCAAGGTATCGACGGCACTATTGAGCTCAACCCAAAAAACATAGCCGCCCTGAGGAATATGCAAACGGGTGTCCGCCGGGAAATAACGCTCAATTGCCGCCACCCCGTGCATCACCTGCTCATGGCAAGCCCGGCGCAAACGGCGCAGATGATGATCAAACCCGCCACTTTCTAAAAATTTGGCAATGGTCCGCTGCAAGGGCATGGCATTAGAAAAAGTATTAATAAATTTAAGCTGCTCTACTTTCTGGTGAAAACGCCCTGCCACCACCCAGCCAATTCTGAATCCTGGTGCCACGGTTTTAGTAAAAGAAGAAATTAGCATCACATTGCCTTCTTTATCAAAGGCTTTAGCGGGGCGCGGCCGGTCCCCCTTATAATAAAATTCACCATATAAATCGTCTTCAATGAGTGGAATCTGCCGCTGGGCCAATAATTCCACCAGACGCTTTTTATTTTCATCCGGCATTAAACTGCCCACCGGATTAGAAAAAGTCGGCAATAATACGCAGGCTTTAACCCCGCCATTGCGGGTAGCGATTTCCAGCGCATCAATAGAAATACCTGTCTGCGGATGCGTCGGGATTTCTAAGGCTTTCAGCTGAAAACTCTCTAATATTTGCAATAAGCCAAAATAAGAGGGCGATTCAATCGCCACCACATCACCAGGCTGGGTCACCGCCCGCAGGCATAAATTTAAGGCTTCAATTGCGCCCTGAGTAATTAAAACCTCTTCGGCATCAAACTGCCCTCCCCAGTTTAATGCCCGGCGGGCAATCTGGCGGCGCAATTCAATATCACCGGCCGGGCGGCCATAATCGGCAATTAATTCCGGGGAATGCCGGGTAACCTGGGCCAATAAGCGCTGCAATTGCTGATTAGGAAATAAAGCAGGTGCCAGGATGGCAAAGCCAAAATCAATTTTAATATCATGGAGTCGCGCCAGTGTGGCCGGCAGCCACATGGGATCAATCACCACATCACTGGGGCTTTGCGGGGGCTGAGTTAATTCAGGGGAATCAAAGCCATAGACTTTGCTGCGGACATAAAAGCCCGATTGCGGGCGAACCTCGATCAGGCCACGGTCTTCCAGCTCCCGGTATGCTTCCATCACGGTAGAAAGGCTGACTTGCCGCTGTGCAGATAATTTGCGAATTGAAGGCAGTTTTTCTCCTTCTTGCAAAATACCCGAAGCAATAGCCTGAGATAGCTCTGTCGCTAGTTGGAAATACAATGTTCCTGATTTTCGCCGGGAATCGGCAATGGTCAATTCGGTCATATCAGCCCCTGTATGACCTGACTATATCTTATTTACTGCGAGGATTACAGTTACAACCCTCAGTTAAATAAAGATAACTGTAATGGTATTACTTATGGGGCAGAATTGACGGCGGAAGCCGCAGGAGGAGCAGAATTCTTATCTAATACCTGGAAAAAAACTTCGTCTTGCCGGATCATGCCTAATTCATTACGTCCACGCTCTTCAATTGCATCCGAGCCGGTTTTTAAATCGCGCACATCGGCATCTAATGCCTCGTTTCGCTCTTTTAATTTTTCGTTGTACTGCTTTTTTTCAACTAACTGATGATCCAGTTGCCATACACGCAACCAACTGCCCTTACCTACCCAGAGGGGCCATTGTAAAGCAGCAATCATAATTGAAAAAATAATAGCAAGAAGGCGCATAAGTATATTCTGTATAGAAGAAAACCGGAGCCTGCTGGCCCCGGTTCGGTATATTACTCTAGTCTATCTGATGCAATTACTTATTAATTTGGTAAAAAGCTTCTTTACCTGGGTAAAACGCTGCTTCGCCCAATTCTTCTTCAATACGGATTAATTGGTTGTATTTAGCAATACGATCGGAACGGCTTAATGAACCGGTCTTGATTTGCATGCAGTTTGTTGCAACAGCCAGGTCAGCGATGGTTGCATCTTCAGTTTCACCTGAACGATGGCTCATTACTGAGGTGTAACCGTGGCGTTTAGCCAGATCAACCGCTGCCAGTGTTTCGGACAGTGAACCGATTTGGTTAACCTTGATCAGGATCGAATTGCAAACGCCTAAACGAATCCCTTCCGCCAGAATCTTGGTGTTAGTAACAAACAGATCGTCACCAACGATCTGAACGCGGTCACCCAGACGGTCTGTCAGTACTTTCCAGCCTGCCCAGTCACGTTCGCCCATACCATCTTCAATCGAGATAATAGGGAATTTGTTAACCAGTTTTTCCAGGTAATCCACTTGCTCTTCGGAAGTCAGAGCACGCTTGTCGCTCTTTTTGTAAACATACTTGCCGGTTTCTTTATCAAAGAATTCGGAAGCAGCACAATCCAGAGCGATGCAGAAATCTGTACCGGCTTTGTAGCCTGCTTTTTCAATAGCAGACATGATCATTTCCAGCGCTTCTTCAGCATCGGCCACATCAGGTGCAAAACCACCTTCATCGCCAACCTGGGTAGGCATACCCTTGTCGTGCAGAATCTTTTTCAGATTGTGGAATACTTCAGCGCCATAACGCAGTGCTTCGCGGAATGTAGGAGCGCCAACAGGAACAATCATCAATTCCTGGAAATCCAGGCTGTTAGATGCATGTTCGCCGCCGTTAACCACGTTCATCATCGGTACTGGCAGGCTCATCGGGCCCGAACCACCGATATAACGGTAAAGTGGCAGACCGGCTTCTTCAGCAGCTGCTTTAGCAACGGCCATAGAAACAGCCAGGATCGCATTTGCGCCCAGATTGCGTTTGTCGTCAGTACCATCTAAATCGATCATGGTCTTGTCGATGAAAGCCTGGTCTGCAGCATCAAGACCAATAATGGCTTCACAGATTTCAGTGTTGATATTTTCAACGGCCTTCAGTACGCCCTTACCCAGGTAACGGGATTTGTCGCCATCACGCAGTTCAAGCGCTTCACGCTCACCGGTGGATGCGCCTGACGGTACTGCTGCACGGCCCATTACGCCGGATTCGAGCAATACATCAGCTTCTACAGTCGGGTTACCACGAGAATCCAGGATTTCGCGGGCAATAACTTCAACAATTGCGCTCATATTTCAAACACCTATATGGAGAGTTGGTCTGAAGACTAGCGTGGCGGAGAAAACTCCGTCACTAAAAATACACACTCTTTGTTACAGCGAGTGTTCAATGAAGGAGTGTGCCTTAACTGCGCGATCAATGTCTTTGAGTACGATCAGCAATTCTTTCATTCGTGCTAACGGCCATGCATTCGGGCCGTCAGATAAAGCCTTGGACGGGTCAGGATGCGTTTCCATAAATAAACCAGAAATCCCTGCCGCCACTGCGGCACGGGCCAGTACCGGCACAAATTCACGCTGACCACCCGAACGGTCGCCCTGACCGCCTGGCTGCTGCACCGAGTGTGTGGCATCAAACACCACCGGGCAACCGGTTTCGCGCATAATGGCCAGACCACGCATATCGCTGATCAGGGTGTTATAGCCAAAAGAAGCGCCACGCTCACAAACCATCAGATTATCCAGCCCGCCATTCGCTGCGCGCGCCTTATTAATCACATTGATCATATCGCCAGGGGCCATAAACTGGCCCTTTTTGATATTAACCGGTTTGCCGGTTGCACAAACGGCATGAATAAAGTCCGTCTGACGCGCTAAAAAGGCCGGCGTTTGCAGGACATCCACCACGCTGGCCACAACCGGCGCTTCCGCTTCGGTATGGACATCGGTAATGACCGGCACGCCAATTTGTTTTTTAACTTCAGATAAAATGCGCAGGCCTTCGTCAATGCCCAGACCACGGAATGAGGTGCCGGAGCTGCGATTGGCCTTATCAAAGCTGGATTTATAGATAAAAGGAATGCCCAGAGCATCGGTCATTTCTTTGAGCTGGCCTGCGGTATCCAGTGCCATTTGTTCACTTTCAATCACGCAGGTGCCGGCGATCAAAAAGAAAGGCTGGTCGATGCCAACATCAAAACCACATAATTTCATGTTTTGCTCCGGAATAAGACGAGAAACCAGGCGAAAAGGCTAGCCTTTCCGCCTGTTCAGCATGGGTTTAGCAGCTCAGACCGTCACGACCCTGATCTTTTGCAAAAGACAAGGCCGCTTCTACGAATGAGGTAAACAACGGATGACCATCACGCGGTGTGGAAGTGAATTCCGGGTGGAACTGGCAGGCAAAGAACCAGCGATGCCCGCTTAATTCAACCGTTTCCACTAATTGCTCGGTACCTGTTGAGCGGCCGCTGATTTTAAGGCCGGCAGCTTCAAGGCGTGGCAGATAGTAGTTATTCACTTCATAACGGTGACGATGACGTTCGGTAATAACCGGTGCGCCATAAATATGCTTTGCCAGCGAATCTTCACCCAGACGACATTCCTGAGCACCAAGACGCATCGTGCCGCCCAGGTTGGAATTAGCATCGCGGGTTTCGATCTTGCCGTCGTGATTGACCCATTCATTGATCAGCGCCACCACCGGGAATTCGGTATCTAAATCGAATTCTGTGG
>JBOFGM010000071.1:0-1305 GCA_051649105.1 Iodobacter sp.
AGCATTCCCAGTAAGCCAATGACCATCACAAAGCCGGAAACCACCAGCAGGGCCTGCTCGGCAATTTTCATCAGCTGCCAGAGCTCAGACAAGGCCACGCCCGGCATAATCGCCATCAGTGTTTCATCGTGATATTGATTCACGGCGCGCTGGTAGCTGAAAAGCGAGGTGCGGGATTTAAGCCCGACATAAAAAGCGGTAATGGTTGCCGGAGGAGGCAGGGCACGGTTTTCATCGGCCGCAAACAGCCCGCTGGTGGAAAGTAGCGAGGCACTGCCTGATTCCCAGCCTTCGTGAATAGCGGTTAAACCATCCAGACTGACATGCACGGTGTCATCCACCGGCGTGCCGGTTGGTGCCAGTATCCCTGTGATGATAAAGGGCTGATCGCTGTGCTCTGACATGGCTCCTTCACCGCTGCCATGGGCCAGAACGATTTTACCGCCAGGCTGATAGCCCAGCTTTTTAGCGATATTGGCGCCCAGCACGGCTTCATGGGTATGGGCAAAGACCTTGCCTTGAGCCAGTTGCAGATGCTGATCGGCACCATATTGCAGATATTTAAAGTAATCCGTACTGGTGCCCAGTACCGGAAACCCTTTATGGCTGTCGCCCAGAGAAACGGGAATCGTCCATGCCACTCGCTTGTCTTTAGCCAGCTTTTGATAGCTGTCCCAGCCAATATTATTGGTGGCATTGCCGACCCGGAAAACGCTGTAAAGCAAAAGTTGCACCGAGCCCGTCCGTGCACCAACAATCAGATCGGTGCCGCTGACGGTGCTTGAGAAACTGTTGCGTGCTTCTGTACGCAGCCTTTCCACACCAATCAGCAGTAATACCGACAGGGCAACGGTTAGTACCGATAAGGCCACGGTCAGACGGCGGCTCAGTAAGCTTCTTAAGGCGATTTTAAACATGGCCGGCCTCCTGCGCTGCGCGGTTGATCTCTGTCAGGCTGACGCTGCGGTCAAACTGAGCAGCCAGCTGCGGATCATGGCTGACTAAAAGCACCGCGGTCTGATGTTCTTCGGCGCATTCAAACAGTAAATCAATAAAGGCACCGCGCCGTTCTGCGTCCAGCGCCGAGGTGGGTTCATCGGCAATCAGAATCTCTGGCGCGCCAATCAGCGCCCGGGCCAGGGCCACCCGTTGTTGTTGCCCGACAGACAGCGCACTGACAGGCTGGTGCAGGTGACGGTGTAAATCAAGCCGGGTTAAAAGGTGCAAGGCCTGGGTGCGTGCATCCCCCGCACGCTGGCGGCGTAGGGATGAAAACTGGCAGGGCAGCAGTACATTATCCAAAAC
>JBOFGM010000072.1:0-2968 GCA_051649105.1 Iodobacter sp.
AATCCTCATCCTGCATAAATAACAGATAGCCATTACCTGTATTGCGTAATTGATGCCCTTCTGCCACATAGGCTAATTTGGGATGATGCGGACGGATAACCAGATTGGTGGCAACTTGCAAAGGGAAATCCATTTTTACCCCTGCAGATGCTGGTTTTCTTGATTGCTGCACTTTTTCAACTATCTGCAGACGAAAATAGCGCTCCACATCGTCTTTCGGCCCAAGGTATTTCACTTTAAAAGAGCCGCTCTGCCCGGGATTTAATTTTAAATCTGCCGGGCTGAACACCAGCTTTTCACCCTTGCCATTCTGAACTTTAAATCCGGCATCCGGAAAACTAATTTCTTTAGCAGACAAAACATAGCGCTGAAATGTATCGCCATCATTTTTTATAGGCAATGTCACTTCCCGCGCGTCACCACTTACTTCCAAAAGGGACGGCAATTGCATTGCCTGTACCGGGCCGGCCAATAACACAGCCAGCAATAAACCCATAAATTTCATCATTGTTTTCACCAGATATAAAAGCAGCCGGATCATCCGGCTGCCAGAGTACGATTAACGCGCCATTGAACCCATATTAAATTCAACCGAAATCAAGCCCTTGCCCACGGCCTGACCTTCCCACAACGCATGGTGTTCAATATCTTGCGAGGAGCGCGAATCGTTCATCTTAAAACCCAGCCGCGTTTGCAGGGTATAGCTGGCCGTGCCCAGAGCCGGATTGGCAGATTCAACCTGCCAGCTCTCGCCCGTGGTCAGCTCGCTGCTGTCTTTCAGCAGAGAAATGGCCGGTGCTGAACAATCTTGCTCACTATCCTGCCAGCCGCCGCTGGCTCCGGTTTTTTTGTAGCCAAAGTAAGCCGGTACGGCCGCATGACTGCCGGTCTGACCATTGATTTCAAAGGCACACATCATTTGCCCGGCCAGCGGTTTTGTTCCGCCGCTCACCTTAGCCACCACTTGCATCGCCCACTGAGCACGCTGTTGCAAGCTCTGCGCCACCATACCCTTATCCGCCAGATCGGCAATTGGCAGATTATTCAGATCCAGCTTCACCTGATACGGCATCACCACATCGGCAGCCTGCGGGCCCAATGGGGCAGTCACTTCGGTACTGCCCAGCGCTTTAATACTAAAGCTCGCCAGTTTGGGCGGTGCTTCCACATTTAAAATGCTGATCGTGCCCGATTGCTGACTCTGCAAATCGGCCCGTGTGGTGGCAACCAATACAAAGGTCACCGTCGGGCGATTAATATCATCACTGATGGTCGGAATGGCAAGCTGAACATGACTGCCCACCCCCGCCGGCAATACCAGTGATTTCACCGTTTCACCCCGTAAATCCACCGTCACCGCCGGCGCAGCAGTACCCGGGAAGGAGACTTCTGCCTTAGCCAGATCCAGATTCGCTTCCTCTGCGGTCTGCATCTTCACTTGCAGATACAGATTCAGCGGATTACTGGCCGCATCCGGCGTTAACAGCGTGACATTCACCGCCGCAACTTCACCCTTTTTCACCGCGGTATCGGCTACCTTGCTGACCGCATCCGGGTAAGTAATCGTGGCACTGCCCTGCATCGCACTGGCATTACCACTGGCAAGGGCTGAAACCAGCAAATCAACATCTCGCGAAGCAAACTTTTTCACCGTTGGCACCGCATATTTAATGGACTCAGCTCCCACGGGCGGGATGGCTTTCACTTCACCTGTGGCCGTTGCATCCATCACCACACTGGTCCCCACTTCGGCACCGGTAGAGTTGACATAGCTCAGTTTCACTTTGCTGCGGTCAAAATCAGTGACCGCTTGTGCCGTACTGCCCGCAACAGGAAGCTTGAACGACACCGCCGTATCCCCGGCCACAACAGCCCGGGACAGCGAAGCGCTATATTCAAGAGAATTACCCGCTGTGGCCGAAACCCCTTTCACTTCCGCCACGCTCAGTGGCAACAGGCTGATCAGCTTGATCGTACCGGTTTTTACCCCGGATTGATCGGCTTTACTGGAAGCGAGCAACTGAAAGGTTAAATCCGGATCCAGCACATTATCTTGCAGCGTTGGGATCGACACCAAAACCTCACGCCCTACTGTTGCCGGCATAACCACGGGTTTTACGGCTTCACCGCTTAAATCCACCGTCACCGCGGCCGCAGAGGTACCCGGGAACGACACCACTACTTTAGAGAGATCCAGATTCGCTTCTTTGGCGGTCTGCATTTTGGTTTGCAAATAGAGGCTGTATTCTCCCGCAACAAAGCCGCCGGCCTCCAGGGTAACCGGTACAACGGCCGTTTTACCCTTATTCACACTAACATCAGCCACCTGAACCACTGCATTACCGTAAACAACCGTCCCGACACCGTTGTTCTTAGCCATAGACTTAGTCAAAGCAGTATCCACCACCCCCAATACGGACACCTGCAGATCTTTGGTGGCCCACTTTTTAACAGAGGGCAGCGCAAATTGAATACTCTTTACGCCAACAGGAACTGGCGTGGTCACCGCCAGATCGTTCGCCGTAGCCAAAGCCGTAGGGCCAACCTGCACACCGGCCGCATTAAATAAAGACGCCCGGATATTGCTCAGATCAAAATTAGCCGAAGTGAGTCCTTTCCTCGAATAAAACCCCATATTATGGCCCGGAGTATCTTGCTCACGATTAAATGTCACGACAAAGACCAAATCATCCCCGGCCGCGGCGGTAGGTGAGTTAATCGCAATAACAATTACAGGCTCCTGCAGAATGGTCACCGTACCGGCCTTAACCCCGGATTGGTCCGCTTTACTGGAAGCGCGCAACTGAAAGGTTAATTCCGGATCCAGTACATTATCCTGCAGTACAGGGATCGACACCGAAACCTCCGTCCCCACATCCACCGGCAAGACCACCGGTTTTACGGCTGTACCGCGTAAATCCACCGTTATCGCAGCCGCAGAGGACTTAGGAAACGACACCACTACGTT
>JBOFGM010000073.1:0-2196 GCA_051649105.1 Iodobacter sp.
CACTGGCAAGCCAAGGCGAAAGCGCAGTGCGATCAGGCGAGCACTGAGGCCTGCAACCAGGGTAATAATAATTACCATGTTATGCGGCAAGTTAAGGTATTGCAGGCCGATATACAGCCAGGCAGCGGCAAAGGCGATACCTGCATAGATTTCCTTCTGGAAAACCAGCGGGATACGGTTGCAGAACATATCGCGCAGTACGCCGCCGAAAACGCCGGTGATCACGGCGGCAATGGCTGCGATCAGTGGAGCATGGCCCATATCCAGAGCCACCTGCGCGCCGATGATCGAGAAAACAATCAGCCCAATGGCGTCCAACACCAGGAACAGATGGCGCAGGTGGCGCATCAGCGGAGCCATCCAGGTGGTGATAATTGCCGCTATGGCTATGATAACAATATACTCAGGGTGTTTTACCCAGCTCAGTGGGAAGTGCCCAAGTAGCATATCTCGCACCGAGCCCCCGCCAATGGCGGTAGCGGAGGCGATAAAAATCACGCCAAACAAATCCATTTGGCGGCGGCCTGCGGCTAACGCGCCGGTCATGGCTTCTGCGGTGATGCCGATAATATAAAGGATGCTCAGTAACATAGTGGATTCACAGGGTCGGAGGGCAAAAGTGTCAACGCCGGAGGGTAACGAGCCTGGTGGCAACGCACCACTGAGTTTTTTTGTTGGCGTTACTTTCGAATTACTTTAACTAATGTTAAATGGGTTATTTTTGCTTACTGCTAGTCTCTAGTGCTACTTGTGATTTTTACAACACATTAGAAATTTATCGTTAGTATCTGTTGGTAATTATTTAAGGAATATGAAAGCGAGATGAAAAACACCCCGATATTGGCGGCCACCGTCGCCATAACCTTGCTGTTGAGCGGCTGCGTAACGCCAGTGCAAAAGGCATCACCGTTTAAACCGGAAGCAACGTGCAGCATCGGCGAGCCGATGACCCAGACCACGCTCTATTTTGGCTTGAATCGCCCGGCAGGGCCGGTAATTACGGCGGTTGAATGGCAGACCTTTGTCGATCAGCAGGTAACCCCGCGTTTTAAAGATGGGTTATCGGTATTTGATGCCAAAGGGCAATGGTTGGGGAACGATGGCAAGCTGGCGCGGGAAAACAGCAAGGCGTTGATGTTGATCCATAGCCCTGATACGGCCAGTGAGCAAAACATTGAGGCGCTGCGCACCCGCTATAAACAACAGTTTAGCCAAGACTCTGTGATGCGTGTCGATGCGCCAGTGTGCGTCGCGTTTTAATGAATACCCGGCTTGCCGCAACTGCAACAAGCAGGTTTATTTTTCCAGCAAAATGGCTGCTGAGCAGACAATAAAATCTGCCTGCAGCAACGTAAAAGTGTGGCTCAATTTTTCTGAAATATTTCAGCTGGCTGAGTTAAAAACCATTGTAGCCCCTTACTAATAAAGCTCGGAAAGGCTAGCGGACAATGAAGCCGACCGGACTCTTGGCTTTACTCCAGGAACCTCCGAAATTGATAAGCATAGACGTTGGACAATCTGTCAGCCTTTCATGCTTTAATATTTCGGATATCAATCATAAGTGATATTAACAACCAGCGAACCGCTGAAAAGTCCACCTTTAAGAGCGTTGGTGGAGCGTAAGGTTGCCTTGATCACCAGACTGCGTGAGGTATTATTCTCAATATAATAGCTGGATGGCACATCTGCTGGCACATCATTAAATTCCATCAAAGCGCTAAGAGAACCGTCCGGCCTGAGTAAAACACCTGTGCTATTATCATAACTAACGGAAGAAACGTGCGCAAAGCCATCGCCATTAGTACAACTAATATCTATCGTGGCACTCTTTGTTGATCCATTGACAGAATTATAGAGGATTTCTCCAAAATCTATTGTCGCATTTGTGCTCGTGGCCTTACAGCTCAGATTAGGTGAGTCAGGTATCATATCAACCTTATCAAATAGATAAAAATCAACATTACTGTTATTTGTGCCACCCGTTAAGGGTAATCCACCCACATATAAAAAGGGGCTATGGACAAATATATAACGTGACCCGCTCTTTCTAAAGCAGCCAGCATACAACATTTTGCTACCAACATTGGCGTAGGCAATATTCCTCAATTCAGCTTTGGTCATTCTATAATTTTGCCCCCAGATCGTTCCTGTAGAATTCACACCGGTTTTTACAGTGCAGGAAGCTTCCACCATGCA
>JBOFGM010000074.1:0-2405 GCA_051649105.1 Iodobacter sp.
CTGACCTGGAAAGACGCCGCGGTTCCCGGTGGCTCGGGTTTAGGTGCCATGAAGGTATTAAAAAGCCGGGTACTGTCTGATAAGGCACCGCAAGCCGCTCAACTGATTGGCCCGGCCATTGGGGAATGGGGCGATCTGGGGTTATTGCTGGAGCTCGATTCTGTGGCGAAGCAAGGGGGCTGGGGGAAAGCCATCTGGCCCGCGCCTTATGCCTCTATCCGCTTACGCGGACATGTGATTGCGGCTCCGCTGGGTATTCACCGTATCAATACCTTATTTTATAACCGGAAAATATTTAAGCAGCTGGGGCTCAATCCTCCGCAAACCTGGGCCGAGTTTGACCGTGCCGCGGAGCGCATCAGACATGCCGGCTTGATTCCGCTGGCGCAAAGTGGCGAGCCATGGCAAATCGCCACGCTGTTTGAAACCCTGGTGCTCAGCGAAGGCGGTCCGGCGTATTACCGGGATTTATTTGTACGCCGCCGGGCTAATGCCTTTTTTGATCCGCGTCTGGGCCGGGCCTTACAGCGCCTGCGCGCTTTGCGCCGCAATATGCCTGCTCCGCTGGTAGAAAAAACCTGGGTAGAAACGTCCCGGATGCTGGCGAAAAATGAAGCCGCCATGATGATTATGGGTGACTGGGTGAAAGGGGAATTTAACAGCTCGGGTCTGGCCACCGATGAGGCCTTCAGCTGTGTGGCGGTGCCGGGGACGGCCGATATGCATCTCTATAGCATCGATACGCTGGTGATGTTTGCCGGCAACTATGGCAAGCAGGATGCGCAGGAAAAACTGGCTCAGCTGATTGTTTCCCCGGCGGTGCAGGCAGGATATAACCGCCTGAAGGGATCGGTGCCGGTGCGGCGCGATGCAGATCTGCGACAGATGGACAGCTGCTCCCGTTCATCCTGGCAAACCTTTGCCCGGGGCGGCACGGTGCAGGCTCCCAGCCTGACTCACCGAATGGCCTCCGATGAAACCTTAAAAGACGCCATTGTGGCGCAGGTTTACCGCTATTTTTCTGATCCGCAAATGCCTGCCAGTGAAGCTCAGCGGCGGATGGCCGGGATTGTCCGGGCGCTGGGGGCAGGGGAAAAACCGCAGCCTTAAACCGGGGGCTTTAAAAACCGCCGGGCAGTCGGCTGGCTGTGTATGATTCTCCCGTCCGTTTATCCTGACGGTTGGTTTCAATGGTGGTTTTTGTAAAGGCAAGCGCATGAGCCGTAAAATCTTAGTGGTCGATGATGATCAAAAAACCCGCAACCTGCTTAAAACCTATCTGGAGAAAAACCAGTATGAGGTGTATCTGGCCCATGATGGTGCGAGTTTTCTGACTGAGTTTGCCCGTTATCAGTCCGAACTGGGTCTGGTGATTTTAGATGTGATGCTGCCGGATACCGATGGCTTTGCGCTTTGCCAGGCCGTACGGCGGCAATCGAATGTGGCCATTATTATGCTGACGGCCAATTCAGATGAAACGGATCGTATTGTCGGGCTGGAGCTGGGAGCCGATGACTATATTGCCAAGCCTTATAATCCGCGGGAATTACTGGCACGGATTAAGGCGATTCACCGGCGCAGCGGGATTGAAAGCGCGATTGTGCCGCGCTATTACCATTTTCTGGGTTTTTGTCTGGATACGGTGGAGCGCCGCCTGGCCGACCCTGCCGGAGCCTCGGTGGTGCTGACCGGGCTGGATTTCCAGCTGCTTAAATACTTTGCTGAACACTCCGGCCAGATTTTAGACAGAACGGTGTTGGCAGAGCAAACCCGTGGCCGTGATGCCGGCCCGCTGGACCGCTCGCTGGATGTTCAGATCAGCCGCTTGCGTCAGCGCCTGCATGATGATGGCAAGCAGCCCGAGCTGATTAAAACCGTCCGGGGTGCAGGTTATGTGTTTTCCGCTCAGGTGACGGCCAGCCATGCGCCTTAGTCCCTGGGCTCGTTTAATGCCGCCTTCCTTACTTGGTCGTTTATCCCTGGTGATGGTGCTGGGGGTACTGACCACCATGCTGATTGGTAATTTGCTGTGGGCCACTCAGCTTAAAAGCAAAGCCGTGCTGGAAGCGGAAGCAGCCGCCCAGCATATTGGCGCGGGCGCGGCCAGTGCGGTGCGTTTTTTTCAAAGCCTGCCTTCTAATTACCGGCCGATTTTAATTGAGCAATTACGCGATATGGGTGGCACGCGGTTTTTTGTCGGCGTAAACCGTAAGCCGGTTGCGATTCAGGAAATCCCCGAATCTGCCTTATCCAAAGCCGTACTGGAAAAAGTCCGTACCACGCTGGCGGAAGATTTGCCCCGGCTGGCCGATACCCGGATTGGTTTTGCCATGCCCGATGGTCTGGTGGTTTCTGACGCGGGCGCAACGGTGGCGGATTTGCCGGAAGAATGGGTGCAGCATACC
>JBOFGM010000075.1:0-1343 GCA_051649105.1 Iodobacter sp.
TGGTGGGTTATTTTAAATGCCTTTATTTTGCCGTTCCGTCCTAAAAAAACCGCCGCCAAATATGCCAGCGTCTGGATGAGCGGCGGCTCCCCGCTGAAAGTATGGACAGAAAGACAAAGTAAATTATTAAAAGGCTGGCTGGGCGAACAAGGCAACCCGGAAGTCCTGGTTGAATATGCCATGCGCTATGGCGAACCATCCATTAAACAACAAATGGATAAGCTGAAAGCCGCCGGCTGCGAAAAACTGCTCATTTTGCCGCTTTACCCCCAATATTCCGCCAGCACCAGCGCCACGGTGATTGATGAAGTGGGCCGGGTGATGGCGCAATACCGTAATCAGCCGGCCATCCGCACCATTCGCGGCTTTCATGATGATGCCGGTTATATCAGTGCCCTGGCAGCCCAGGTGCGCCAGTACTGGGAAAGTAAAGGCAGAGGGGACCATTTATTAATCAGCTTTCATGGCGTGCCGCGTTATACCCTGGATAAGGGCGATCCTTATCACTGCTACTGCCGCAAAACCGGCCGTTTACTGGCCGAAGCGCTGGATCTGGCCGAGTCTGAATATACCGTGGCCTTTCAATCCCGCTTTGGCCGTGCAGAATGGTTGCAACCTTATGTGGCAGAAACACTCAAAAGCTTAGGCAAAAAACAAACCGGCCGGCTGGACGTGGTTTGCCCGGGCTTTGTTGCTGACTGTTTAGAAACACTGGAAGAAATCGCCATTGAAGGAAAACAGGAGTTTCTACAGGCTGGCGGTAAGGATTACCACTACATTCCCTGCCTGAATGATTCACCGCTTTGGATCGATGCATTGACGTCGCTGACAAAAAAAGAACTTTCTGGCTGGCTACTTACTGACAACACTGCTATAGACAATAGACAACAATGCACTTTAAGCAGAGCCCTGGCATTAGGTGCGCAAAATTAACTTGGGTATTAAAGAAATTACAGTTAAACTGCCGGTAAGCTTATTCTTACAAAACGAGGTTCAGAACATGAGCACAAAGCTCTTTCTCGCTGAAGACGACCTAATTCTCGCTGACGCTTTGAAAACCAGCCTGTCTCAGGCTGACTTCCAAGTCGATTGCGTTAACGATGGCGCTCTAGCCTTACAAATTTTATTGCACAACGACTACGAAGTAGTCGTCCTGGATGTGGGCCTGCCAAACATGGACGGCTTGCAAGTGCTTAAAAATGTACGTCAGCACAAACCATCTTTACCTATCTTGATTCTGACAGCCTTAGATGGTCTGGAAGATCGCGTAGCGGGTCTGGATGCGGGTGCGGATGATTACTTAGCCAAACCTTTCGAGTTCTCTGAACTTGAAGCACGTTTGC
>JBOFGM010000076.1:0-1911 GCA_051649105.1 Iodobacter sp.
GTATAAACGCATCGCATCGGCGTAAGTCATGCGCGGGAAATCATCCAGCTCAACATCGATGCCTTGTTTAAAGACATGTTTTGCCATCGATTCGGTAATGTCCATGATTTCATGTTCATTCAGGAACGATGTTTCGATATCGATCTGGGTAAATTCAGGCTGACGATCTGCACGCAGATCTTCATCGCGGAAACATTTAACAATTTGGTAGTAACGATCAAAACCGGCCACCATCAACAGCTGTTTAAACAGCTGTGGCGATTGTGGCAAGGCAAAGAATAAACCGTCATGCACACGACTTGGCACCAGATAATCACGGGCGCCTTCCGGGGTGGAACGGGTCAGCATCGGGGTTTCGATATCAATAAAGCCCAGGCCGTCCAGGTAATTACGGATCAGCATGGCAATGCGATAGCGCAGACGCAGATTCTTTTGCATCACAGGGCGACGCAGATCGATCACGCGGTTTTGCAGACGTACATTTTCTGACAGATTTTCATCGTCGATCTGGAATGGCGGAGTAATGGCCACATTCAGAATTTTGATATCACTGGCTACAATTTCAATTTCGCCGGAAATCAGATTCTTATTTGCCGCGCCATCAGGACGGGCACGAACCAGACCGGTGATTTCCAATACGTATTCATTACGCGAGGAATCGGCTGTGGTAAAGGCTTCCGGGGTATCCGGATTAATCACCACCTGAACCAGACCTTCACGATCACGCAAATCAATAAAGATCACACCACCATGGTCACGACGACGATGCGCCCAACCCTTGATAGTGACAGTTTGTCCCAGGTAGCGGCTATCAATAAGGCCACAGTAATCAGTACGCATTGAGTTTTCCCATCTTTTCGGTTTAATCAGTGTTTTTCATGCCGGGTGTAACCACACCCATAGAGATAACATACTTTAAAGCTTCATCCACGCTCATATCCAGCTCTATCACGTCGGACTTTTTAACCATAATAAAGTAACCCGAGGTTGGATTGGGTGTAGTAGGTACATAAACGCTGACATACTCCCCTTCCAGTATCCGGGCCACTTCCCCGCCTGGGGTCCCGGTCATAAAGGCAATCGTCCATGCGTCTCCATGCGGAAAACGCACCAGTAATGCCTGACGAAACGCCTGACCAGAATCTGAAAACAGGGTGTCAGAAACTTGCTTTACACTGCTGTAAATAGAGCGCACGATCGGAATACGGTTAAGTAATTTCTCCCCGATCTTCAGTAAACGCAAACCTAACACATTCGTGGCAAACACACCGGTGGAAAACACCACCACCACGGTTAAAATAACGCCAAACCCCGGAATATGCTCTGAGCCTGCCAAAAAGGGCAGCGGACCCACCAGTGCTTGCAGCAGCATGGTGTCCGGCCGGACCGATGCGGGCAATAAAGCACCAATCTGGTCCATTGTGCCAATAATTAACTGCAGCACCCACAGGGTAATCGCCATTGGCACCCATACCAGCAGGCCTGTCAGAAAATACTTCTTAAAATGCGTCATTAGCATGGTAGTCAATGGTCACCAGATGGCGTTTTAGCGGGAGATCCGCCTTTAAAATCGGTTACGTACCAGCCACTGCCTTTCAGCTGGAAACCAGCGGCAGTCAGCTGTTTTTGATAGCTTGGCGCATGGCATGCCGGACATACGGTCAGCGTATCATCCGACATCTTCTGAATATGCTCGTCAGAATGACCGCAAGCCGAACAACGATAAGCGTAAATAGGCATTCCGTGTAAGCTCACATCAAAAAACGCGATTATACCGCGTCTGGCTACGCTGGTCGAAACGACGGAGCAATTGAATGACAAATTAACGTCTCTGACTGGCGGTATTGCGGCCAAAGCCAGCCCAAGCCGGCTTAAACATCCGCCCAACGGCGTAATAAATTATGATAGGTA
>JBOFGM010000077.1:0-2438 GCA_051649105.1 Iodobacter sp.
TCCCCAAACGGGAAGGCTATCCCTTGCCGATTGGCGAGCGTCTTTATGATCAGGACGATATCGCGGCAGTCGGCCATCAGCAGCCTGCAAGCAAAGGGGGATGATATGAGCAAAGTACGGGTTGCCACCTGTTCGCTGGCCGGTTGTTTTGGCTGTCATATGTCCTTGCTGGATATCGATGAGCGGCTGGCCGATCTGGCCACGCTGGTTGATTTTAACCGCAGCCCGCTGACCGATATTAAGCAGGTCGATCCGGGCGGGATTGATCTGGGCCTGATCGAAGGCGGCGTTTGTAATGCAGAAAATGTGCATACCCTGAGAGAGTTTCGCAGCCGCTGCAAGATTCTGGTGGCCGTGGGCGCTTGTGCCCTTAATGGCGGGGTGCCGGCGCTGCGCAACCGGATTCCATTACAAGAATGCTTCCGGGAAGCCTATCTGCAAGGGCCGGGAATTGAAGCGCCGCAGGTGCCCGATGATCCTGAACTGCCCTTGCTGCTGGACCGGGTTTATCCCCTGCATGAAGTGGTGCATATCGATTATGTGCTGCCTGGTTGCCCGCCGCCGGCGGATGCCTTCTGGGAATTACTGACGGCGATTCTGGCCGGGCGTGAACCCCGGCTTGACTATACTTTGCGGCGTTTTGACTGACCGCGGCCAGCGGCAAGGAGCATCTTATGTATGAGCATCTGGAAACGGCCGCCAGTACGGCAGGGCTGGAGCGGGTGGTGATTGAGCCGGTATCGCGGGTGGAAGGCCATGGCAAGGTCACTTTGCTGCTGGATGAACACCGTAAAGTGCAGCAGGCCCGGCTGCATATTGTGGAATTTCGCGGTTTTGAGCGCTTTATTCAGGGCCGGCCATTTCGTGAGGTGCCCACGCTGGTGCAAAGGTTGTGCGGAATTTGCCCGGTCAGCCATTTGCTGGCGGCTTCCAAAGCCTGTGATCCCTTTGTGCTGGGCCATGGCCGGATTACGCCCACGGCAGAAAAGCTGCGCCGCCTGCTGCATCATGCCCAGGTCTTGCAATCCAATGCCTTGCATTTCTTCCATCTGGCCTCGCCGGATTTACTGTTTGGTTTTGATGATGCCGTGGCGCACCGCAATGTGGTCGGGGTGCTGACCGATGAGCGTGAGCTGGGCCTGCGGGGGATACGGATTCGTAAATATGGTCAGGAAGCCATCCGGATTCTGACGGGTAAACGGATTCATGGCACCGGTTCTGCCCCCGGTGGCTTTTTAAAACCGCTGACTCTGGCCGAACGCGATGAAATGTTGCAGGACATCAATACCATTGTGGCCTGGTGTAAAGAGAGCAATGCGCTGGCCCGGGATCTGTTTTTAAGCCGTCAGCCGGAATACAGCACCTTTGGTGAAACCAAATCGGCGTTCTTATCGCTGGTGACCGCCGCAGGAGATTGTGAAATCTATGATGGCGTGTTGCGGGTGAAAGACGCCAGCGGCAAGATTATTGTCGATCAGCATGATCCGGCCCGTTATCTGGATCTGATTCGTGAAGAGGTGAAGCCCTGGTCTTATATGAAGTTCCCTTATCTGGCTCCCTTTGGCCATGAGGCCGGCTATTACCGGGTGGGGCCGCTGGCGCGGGTGAATAACTGCGACCGGATGCCCACGCCGCTGGCCGAAGCCGCCCGGCAGGAATTCGCCGCTTTTGGCTCGGGTCTGCCGGTGCAGGCCACGCTGGCCCAGCACTGGGCCCGGATGATTGATACGCTGATGTGTGCCGAAGTGATCCGTGATCTGCTGCATGATCCTGAGCTGCTGGGGGCGGACTTAATGGCGGCGGAAGGGGAGCCGCTGCGGGAAGGAGTGGGGGTGATTGAGGCCCCGCGCGGCACGCTGATTCATCATTACCAGATTGATGACGATGAAAATATCAGCCTTGCCAATCTGATCGTCTCTACCACGCACAATAACCGCGGTATGAATGACTCGGTGCGGGCGGTGGCGGCGCAGTATTTTGACGGGCGGGAAATCACCGAAGGATTATTAAACCGGATAGAAGTCGCGATCCGTGCTTATGATCCTTGTCTGTCCTGCGCCACCCATGCGCTGGGGCAAATGCCGCTGATTGTGGAAACCATTGATGTGGATGGCCAGTTATCCGGCCGGCTGGTGCGCCATGGTGATGGCCGTATTGAAGCCTTGCCGTGATTGCGCCGCTGTTGTTTTTCAGCTGCGGTAATCCGGCGCGGGGGGACGATGCGCTGGGGCCGCTGCTGGGAGAAAAACTGGCCGGCTGGGCCAAAGAGCAGGGGCTGGCCGGGCAGATCGAGGTGCTGACGGATTTTCAGCTGAGCCCGGAGCATGCTTTTGATCTGACAGATCGACAGGCGGTGATTTTTGCCGATGCCATGCTGGATCTGGCTCAGCCTTGTTGCTGGCAAATAGTGCAGGCCACGGAACCTGCCGTCTGGGCCA
>JBOFGM010000078.1:0-8271 GCA_051649105.1 Iodobacter sp.
TTTGGGCTCTTTTAATGAGGTCAAATAAATACTTTCAGCCGGTGGCAAAACGGCTGAATAAAATTCTGCTGCGCATCGGCCTCGCTCTGATGCTGATTATTATCATGCTGCATGCCGGTATTATCTATTTTGATATCTCCGAGGGTTTGCGTGCGCGTATTGTGCGGATTGTCGATGAACATCATCCGCGTTTAAGTGCGGCGCTGTGGGATATTGATCCGCTGGTGATTGACGAAGAATTAGACCGGCTTGCGGCCATTCCCAGCCTTGCCGGGGTGGTGCTGACGACGGCGGGCGGTGCCCGTTATGAGCGTGGCCGGGTTAAACCGGCCAATCGTGAATTAATCTATACCGTGTCTTTGATGCATAAAAGCAGTACCGAGCCGGTAGGGACTTTAAATTTAATTGCCGACCGCTCCGCCATCTGGAACCAGGTTGGTTTACGCATGCTGCCTTTTATTATTTCTCAGCTACTTTTTGTGGCTTTGATTTTGATTGCCTTGCAATTGTTATTGCGAAAAATGGTATTGCGGCGACTGGATGCTTTGTCGGTGCATACGCATTTATTGCGGGCCGATCATTTGGATGAAGCACCGCCACCGCCCTTATTTACCACTCCGGTACAAGATGAGCTGGACTATTTGCTGGAAGGTTTTGCCTCTTTGCAAAGCAATTTATTGCTGCAGCAAAAAGAGCGGGGGGAGTTAATTCAGGCACTGGCAGAAAGCCGCGATCAATTAGAGGCCGAGGTTGCACAGCGCACGGGTGAATCTCTTTATTTGTCCGGCTTTTTGCATATGCTATCGAAAGAAGCGGAGCGGTATTTAAATCTGCATTTAGACTGTGCTGAATTTGGGCTGGAACAAACTTTAAGCCAGACCGGGGTTTTACTGGGATTAGATTCACTGATGGCCGTTTGTTTTGCCGATGGCGTGCTGGAGGAGGAGGTTTATCTCTGGCATAAAGACGGCCGGCTGGTTCGTGACGGTTTATTATCCGGGGCAAGGCAGTTATATCCCCTCAGTGAAAATGAATTAAATCATCAGCCGGTCTTTATTTTGCATGATCTGGCAGAGATTGATCCGGATTGTGGAGAGGCGGCGCTTTGCCGGGATTTACAGCTGGCGCAGCTGGTGGCATTACCGCTGGATTTTAATGCCGAGCGACTGGGTATTTTATTTATTGGTTTATCTGATCCTCTGCGGCAATTATCTAAATTAGAACTCCGGCTTTTGCCTATGGTTGCGGGTTTATGTTCTAACGTTCTGGCTCACCATCGCCAGCAATTGGCACTGCAATTGGCTAAAAATGCGTTGCTGGAAGCCAATGCGCAGCTGGCGCAACAGGCCAGCAATGATGCATTAACCGGCATTGCCAATCGCCGCGCTTTTGATGAGCGGATTACGCAGGAAATGCGCCGCGCCATGCGCAATAATCAGCCTTTATTGCTGGTGATTTTAGATATCGATTTCTTTAAACAATATAATGATTATTTTGGTCATGGTGCCGGGGATGTGGCGCTGAAACAAATTGCGGGTGTATTGGCGCAATTTACAGAACGAGCCGGTGATTGTGCTGCCCGTATTGGCGGCGAAGAATTCGCCCTTTTATTGCCGGATACCGATTTAATCAAGGGCCGGCAATTGGCGGAGGAACTCCGGTTGCAGGTAATTAGTTTAGGCATCAGTCATGGAGATGGTTTACCTCTGACTATCAGTCAGGGGTTGGCCGTATTCAGGGGTAAAGAAGAAGTCAGCATGGCTGACTTCTTACATGCGGCCGATCAGGCGTTGTATCAGGCCAAACGTAATGGGCGTAATCAGCTGCAGCTTAGCGGCCCAGTCGCTGACATACAGTAGAAACCGCACCGGCTGCATTCAGAGTATAGAAATGCAGGCCGGGTGCTCCGCCGGCTAATACCCGGTCGGCTAATTCGGTTACAAAATCCAGACCAAAGGCACGGATCGATGCGGTATCGTCGCCAAATGATTGCAGGCGCAGACGCAGCCAGCGCGGAATTTCTGCCCCGCACATATCGGAGAACCGTGCCAGCTGGTTAAAGTTCTGAATCGGCATAATGCCTGGCACAATCGGGATACTGATGCCGCGTGCATTTACTTCATCGACAAAACGGAAGTAAGCATCGGCATTAAAAAAGTATTGGGTGATGGCCGAATCGGCACCGGCGCGCACTTTATTTACAAAATTACGGATATCCGCTTCGGCGCTCTGGGCCTGTGGATGAAATTCCGGATAAGCGGCAACCTCAATATGGAACCAGTCGCCAAATTCGCTGCGTAAAAAGCTGACCAGCTCGTTGGCGTAGCGAAACTCACCAAAGTCCCCCATACCCGAAGGAATATCGCCGCGTAAGGCCACAATATGCCGGATGCCGTGGTCTTTATAATTTTGCACAATGCTGCGGATATTTTCCCGGGATGAGCCGACACAGGATAAATGCGGCGCTGCGGCATGGCCTTCCGATTGAATATCCAGCACGGCGTTCAGCGTGCCTTCTTGCGTTGTTCCACCGGCACCAAAGGTTACGGAAAAGAACTCTGGTTTAAATTGAGCCAGTTGCCGGCGCGTGGTACGCAGTTTTTCTGCACCTTCGGCGGTTCTTGGCGGGAAAAATTCAAAGCTGATAGGGGGAGGCGTCACGATTCAGTTTCCAGAGCGCTAAGCAGACCATCTTAACATCGCCTCTATATGCATGGCATGCAGGCTTTTCATAAATTGCATGAAAAAATATCAGTAGTCGGGCTGAATAAGCGGCATGCATATAGAATAATTTTTAAAAATTGCCAAGAAATTTATTTTTAATTCAGACACTTACATAGAATGAACCTTGTTATATGCTGACACGGTGCTTATTACTGCTTCGTAGAAATCAGAAGGCACTCTCACTATATTTCATAAGGATGGAGTCATGAAAAGATTAATTCCGGGTCAACGCCTTGCGGTGTTGCTCTCTTCCCTGCTGTTATGTGTGAATGCTTATGCGCTGGATAACTGGCAAGAAGGCAATACCTATACCAGTGGCACCCAGGTGGTTTATCTGGGGAAAACCTATCAGGCCTTAGCCACACATACCGCTTATACGGGAGCCAACTGGAACCCGGCTGCCACCCCCGCTTTATGGCAGCCGATTGGTGTGGCCCCGACACCAACACCAACACCGACACCGACACCGACACCGACACCGACACCGACGCCAACACCCACACCCACACCCACACCCACACCGGTGCCCGGGACTTTGCCAAAGCATGCGCTGGTGGGTTACTGGCATAACTTTACCAACCCGGCCGGGGATACTTTCCCGCTGGGGCAGGTCAGCGATGACTGGAATGTGGTGGTGGTGGCTTTTGCCGATAATGCCGGCAGCGGGAATGTGGCCTTTAATCTGGATAAAAATGCCGGGGGCGAGGCTAAATTTATTGCCGATGTCGCGGCATTAAAAGCCAAGGGTAAAAAGGTGGTGCTGTCTCTGGGCGGTCAGGATGGCTCGATTACGCTGAATAATGCGTCAGATGTCAGTCATTTTGTGGATAGCCTGTATGCCATTATTTTGAAATATGGCTTTGACGGGATCGATCTGGATCTGGAAAGCGGCAGCGGAGTCTCGATTGGTGCACCGATTATTAATAATCTGGTGACCGGTGTGAAACAGCTGAAAGCCAAGGTGGGGCCGTCATTCTATCTGTCGATGGCACCGGAGCACCCTTATGTGCAGGGTGGCTATATTTCTTATGGCAGTATCTGGGGTTCCTACCTGCCGATTATCGATGGCCTGCGGGATGAGCTGACGGTATTGCATGTGCAGTATTACAACAACGGCGGCTTTACCTCGCCGTATTCGACCGCCACGCTGAATGAAGGCACGGTGGATGCGCTGGTGGCCGGCAGTATGATGCTGATCGAAGGCTTCTCCACCAGCTATGGCACGGGTTGGACCTTTAAAGGTTTACGCCCGGATCAGGTGGCTTTTGGGGTGCCGTCGGGGCCACGTTCCGCCGGGCGTGGTTTTGTAACGGCACAGGTGGTGTCTGATTCGCTGAACTGCCTGACCAAATTACAAAGCTGCGGCAGTATTAAACCCGCCAAGGCGTATCCGGATTACCGCGGGGTGATGACCTGGTCGATAAACTGGGATAAATACGACGGGTATAACTTCTCTAAACCCGCCGCTGCCGCATTAAAAACTCTGCCTTAAATCAGGCTGAAAACAGCCAGACTCCGGTCTGGCTGTCAGCTGCAATAGCTGGCCAGCTTGTTGTCACTGACAAAATGATTGCCATCGCCTTGTAATTTCACAATGCGCTGATTGCGTTTAATCTCCCAGTCGTCCACCGGGTAAGTTTTGGCCCAGGCACACATCAGTTGCTGATCCTGTTTGGCCAGACGCAGCTGATACCGCTCATACATATAAAAGTGAATCCGGGCGATACGGCCGCGTACTTCTTCCCGTGGCTGGGCTTTTTTATTTTTAAAATCCACAATGGTTTTGCACTGACCATACATCGGCTCAGGTTTGCTGGTCCAGGCGCTATAAGCAAAGTTACTGCGATCGCCATTCACCTCGCCGACCGATGGCACCAGATTAACCAGATTGCCTTCGGCACTCTTAAATTGCGGATCGTTATCACTGCAATTTTTCCGGCCGCCATTTTGCCAGCATTGCCGCTGATGGCCTAAAACCCAGGCCGGAACCACATGTTCCCATTCCAGCCGCTGAGCGCGGGTGGCGCTTTTTCTTGGGGTATAGCCACAGCTGGCCAGATCCATTTCTTTGCCTTTATAGGCACAGCCACAGTAAAAATCGCTTTCCATGCCGCGAAAAACATCCGGTAAGACCTGCTTGGCCCGGTTGAAGTCGCGCTGCCCCACGCTGGTGCGCCCGCTGACCAGTTCGACCGGGCCGTTGGTTTCGGTATGGGTGGCTTCATCGGCGGGCTGATCGCCTTTAATAATCTGTTTTAAGGCGTTTTCGCCCAGTTTGGCGAGCGTTTTGACTTCCTGGCTATGGGCTATTTTTTCGATCTGGCTGGTACTTAAATCATCACAGGCGCTCAGAGAGAGGCTTAGCAGCAGTAATACAGACAGCGTTTTAAGAGAAGAGAGCCGTTTATTCAAAATTATTCCTGTGCAAATCAATATGGTGAAAACGAATGGATATAAAAGCAGTGGCGATAACCTGGCCGCCATGATTACATGGCTTAGTCGTTGATCTTAAAAGGATTAAGCCCGCACATTAATAAACCGGTCTTTAAACAGAAAGCCCTGGATTAAATCCACATTCAGCCTGCGCGCCAGCTGCAGCTGTTCCAGCGTTTCCACCCCTTCTAAAATGGTGCGTTTGCCTGATTCTTTGGCATAACGAATCAGGCATTCCAATGCCAGCCGGTGATGAGGCAGATGCAGCACATTAAACCAGCTCAGATCAAATTTCAGGCAATCCACATTAATCAGAATTGGCAAAGACAGCATGGAATGCGGTGCGCCAATATCATCCAATGCCAGTTGAATATTTTTCTGATGAAATGCCTGTGCCATTCTGGCACTTTGGCGCGCATCAGAAATATTGCTGTTTTCTATTATTTCTAAAACCACTTCGGCCCGGCAATGAATTAATTCCAAAAGTGGATTTTCCACACCGGGCAGATCGGTGACCGCATAGGCATCGGGATCTAAATTAATAAATAAGTCCCCCGGCGGCGCATTTTCCAGCTGCAATTGCTTCATGCCGTATTCCACCTGAAAAAAGGTCAGCGGGCTGTCATGCAAGGCATTAAAAAATAAGTCGGTGCGGATCAGTGTGGAATCTGGCTGATAAAAGCGGGCCAGCGCTTCATAGCCCCGGGTTTCTAAATTTTGGGTCTGAATTAAGGGCTGATATTCAACGCCAAATCGTTGCTGCTGAATCACATCGAGCAATAAGATTGGTGAGAGTGCAGGCATTGACCATATAAAAAAAGAAAAGAGAGGCAATGATTCTAGCTTGGGCAGGAGGGGATGGCGGTATAAATTGCAGACTTATTTTTGTATGGCTCAATGGGGATGCCTTTGAATGACTGCCAGAATCTTTTAATCACTTTTTAAGTGGCTGATTATTAAAAGATGCCGTGAAAATGGCAGAATAATTCAAAGGCCAATTATTTAAATGGCATATTGCAGGTAAAAAAGTATTAACCAAACAGCGGGGTTAATACCGGGGCAATGAGCACCATTACCACGCCTGAAACCATCATGGTAATACAGGCGACCACCCCTTCTTCATTGCCCAGCTCCCGGGCTTTGGCCGTCCCCACGGCATGGGCTGCTGCGCCAAATAAGGCACCGCGGGCCAGACGGGAGCGCAGCGGTAAAATCATCAGCATAAATTCACCAAACAGCATGCCCATGATCCCGGTAATCACCACAAACAGCGCGGTCAGCTCATGCGATCCGCCCCATACATCGGAGACCGCCAGTGCAAAGGGGGTGGAGATCGATCTGGGCAACAGGCTGCGGGTCAGCTCGGGCGATAAATGAAATAATTTGGCCAGTAAAACACAGCTCAGCAGGGCGGTAACACAGCCTGCAATCACACCGGCAGATAAAGACAACCAGTGTTTGACCATTAAGGCGCGATATTCATACAGCGGAATGGCAAAGGCGACGGTGGCCGGGCCAAGCAGCCATAACAGCCAGCGGGTATCGGCGTAATACACGCCATACGGTGTATGCGTCAGCAGCATAAAAGCCACCAGCAGAACCGGAGTCAGTACCAGCGGGGCTAACCACCAGCGGCGATGGCGGGCATACAGCATTTTGGCGCTGACATAGGCGGCAATGGTCAGTAAAAAACAAATAGCGGCAAGGACAGGGGCAGAGAAGTTCATGAGGCAGATCGCTTTTTGGCCTGAGCCATACGCAGACGATGTTCAATTTTAAAAAAGCGGTCAACCACCAGGGCGGTCACACACATCACCAGCGCCGTACCCAGAAAAATCACCACCAGCAGCTGCCAGCCTTCTGCAATAAACAGGGCTTTATATTTAACCAGAGCCACTACGGCCGGGACAAAAAATAACAGCATCTCGGCCAGCAGCCATTCCGCACCATGTTGAACCCAGCGCAGCGGAAATCCGGCCAGGAGGGCAATAAAGACAATACCCAGGCCCAGTACACCACCGGGCACCGGCAGGCCTGTGAAGTGAACAAACCAGTCTGAGGCCAGCCAGATAATAATCAGCAAACCTACCTGGGCCAGTACACGGAAAAGGGAATACAGCTTGAGTGGCACTTCATTGACTCCTGTTGAGTAGTCTGTATTTTACGCGCGCTGGATAAATAGCCGAAATGACTTATTATCATAGCTACTATTCTAATTTGGCATTCGTCGTGGATATAAAAGCACTGCGTTATTTTATTGAAGTGGTCAATCTGCAAGGTTTTACGGCCGCCGCAGAGTCATTAAATGTGACTCAGCCGACCATCAGTAAAATGGTAAAAAATCTGGAACAAGAGCTGGGGATGCCTTTGTTATTGCGGGATTACCGTCGTTTTCATCTGACCGATGCCGGGCGGGTGGTCTTTAAGCGGGGGCAGGAGGTTCTGGCGGCTGAAGCCCGGCTGCAGGCCGAATTAGCAGATTTAACCACCGTGACCGTGGGGGAGCTGGCGCTGGGCGTGCCGCCGCTGGCCGGCATGTTATTTATACCACTGATCTCTAATTTTAAACGTCTTTATCCTCAGATCGAGCTCAGCCTGCAGGAAGAGGGCGGCAAGGCGATTGAAGCGGCTCTGGACGCGGGAGAGCTGGAACTGGGCGGTTTATTATTGCCTGTGGATGAAGAGCGTTTTGCTACCTTGCCGCTGTCTGATGACCGTCTGGTTCTGGTGGCCTCTGCGGCTTCCAAATGGCAGGGCCGGACAGAGGTGCGCTTAAGCGAATTAAGCAATGAGAATTTTGTGCTGTATAGCGCCTCTTATTCGCTGAATGACCGCGTGATGGCCGCTTGCCAGACACAGGGGTTTGTTCCGCAAATTGCCGGGCGAAGCGGACAGTGGGAATTTATGGTGGCGCTGGTTGAAAGCGGGCTGGGGGTGGCATTACTGCCCGAATCGGTGGCCCGCCGGATGACCCCCGGGCGCTGTGTGATTGCCGCTCTTAAAGATCCGGAAATCCCCTGGCGAATTGCTCTCGGCTGGCGGCGGGATGTGTATTTATCCCATGCCGCAAGAGCATGGATTGATGCGCTGAGGGTTTAAAGCTTTATTCTGAAG
>JBOFGM010000079.1:0-6583 GCA_051649105.1 Iodobacter sp.
AGGCGTCAGCATGATTATGCTGAAGTAAAAAAATGGCCGGCGCTGATATTTTCAGCGCCGGCCATCTGCAAAAAAGCACGAAATAATCAGCGGTGCAGACGGTTGGTATCCGGTTTAACATGGCGGTATTCGCCATCAATAATATCGCTGTTTTCCGGAGGCACAGAGGAAGCGGCTGGCCGGTTACCCGACAGGCGTCCCCATGGCAGCAATAACACCAGCGCAACCACATCACCCAAAATGCCAGGCAGCAGCAGCAGCACGGCAGCAATATAATAACGAGCCACAGCAAACAAGCTTTGCACCGACAAACGGCCGGTGCGTACATCATTAAATAATGCAGCGCCAACGGCCAGTTTATGATGACGCAGCATTAAACCACCGCCAAAGAAGGCAGCAATCAGCCATAGCACCACCCAAAAGGTACCGATCGCTTTAGCCAGTAAAACGATCGTAATGATTTCAGCAATCGGGTATGCCACAAAGACAAGTAACAGCAGGTAAGGCATGACAACTCCAGATAATGTTTTGATCGTCCTGTGCAATTGCCCGGACGAAGAGGTAGCAAATCGTTTAGCCACCGGTATTGTGGAAGAGCGCCTCGCTGCCTGTGTGAACCAATTAGCTGCAGTGCAATCTACTTACCGATGGAATGAAAGAATCGAAATCGCGAGGGAAGTTCCCTTGTTGATAAAAACGACCCAGGCCGCCTATCCCGCCTTAGAAGCCTGGTTAATAAAAAATCACCCCTATGAGGTTGCCGAAATTATTGCTCTGAGCCCTGCCGCCGGACTACCCGCCTATCTGAGCTGGGTTTGCCAGGAGGTGCAAGCATGATGCTGCGCCTGCTTCTGCTCTGCTTTGCCCTGTTCAGCTTTGCTCACGCGGCAGATGAACTGTTGCCGCCGGATAAAGCCTTTAAGGTACAAATGGTTCAGATTGATGACCATACGCTGGAAGCCCGTTTTCAGGTGGCACCCGGCTATTATTTGTACCGGGATCGCATCAGCTTTAAAGGCACTGCCCCATTACAAGCCGATTTGCCCGCAGGCAGTGAAAAAAACGACCCCAGCTTCGGCAAAGTGCAGGTTTATAAGCACGACGTTGCCGTCACACTAAAATCAGGCACAGCATTTTCAACAGATGCGGCCATTACTGCCAAATTCCAAGGCTGTGCCGAAGTGGGAGTCTGTTACCCACCGCAAATACAGGTACTCAAACCAGGTGACGGGCCCAAAGATGCGCTTGATCAGCTGTTTGGAAAGGCAACGAATACAGAATCTGTCGGCCCTTCCGGGGCCGATGTTTATTTTGGCGGGGGCTTTTTAGCCACCCTTGGAATTTTCTTTCTGGCAGGAATTGGTCTGGCGCTGACCTCTTGCATGTACCCACTGATCCCGATTGTCTCTGGCATCGTGCTTGGGCAAGGTCAGCAAGGCAAGCTGAGATCCTTTGGTCTTACATTTACCTATGTGCAAGGCTTAGCACTAAGTTACACATTAATTGGAATTTCAGCAGCGGCAACTGGCACCTTGCTTGTTGTGGCCTTACAACAACCTTGGGTTATCGCACTCTTCTCTTTGTTTTTTGTATTGATGGCGCTGGCCATGTTTGGCCTGTTTAATTTGCAACTGGCCGGCGGAATCCAGAGCAAAATGAATCAATGGGCCAACCAGTTGCCTGGCGGACAGTTCACTTCGGTCTTTATGATGGGCTCGCTGTCCGCTTTAATTGTGGGCCCTTGCATTGCCCCCCCTCTGGCTGCGGCGCTGGCCTACCTGGGGCAGACCGGTGATTTAATCCTGGGCGGCTCTGCCCTCTATATGCTGGCTCTCGGTCTGGGCCTGCCCTTACTGGCTATTGGCGTGTTTGGCGGCAGTATTCTGCCTCGTTTGTCCGGCAAAATAATGCGCGGCATTAAAATAGTCTTTGGTATTTTGCTGCTGGGAATGGCGGTTTGGGTGGCGCGGCCACTGTGGGAGGCGGCTGAAACCAGTGGTCCGCAATTCACCACCATTACCTCGGCCAGTGAATTGGATCTGGCAATTAAAAATGCCAATGGCAAAACTGTGATGCTGGATTTCTATGCCGACTGGTGTATTGCCTGCAAAGAATTTACCCGCGATACGCTGGTTAATCCGGATATCCAAAAATCATTATCTAATATGATATTACTGCGGGCCGATGTGACCCGGAATAATCAGGCAGATCAGGCTTTATTATCGCGCTTTAAACTATTCGGTCCGCCGGCCATTTTATTTACCGATGCAAATGGCATTTTTCTGAATGAACGGGTCATTGGTTATCAAAACCCGGAAACCTTTAAAGCCACGCTGCTGCGTGTTAAACAGGAACAGCAATGAAAAACGGATTGATTCTACTGGCTTTATTAAGCGGATTTGCACAAGCAGATGTTTCCATATTTTCTGCGCAACTCCCTGATTTACAAAACAAATCTCAGCATTTTTCGCAATGGAAAGGCAAGCCGTTGATTGTTAATTTCTGGGCAACATGGTGCAGCCCCTGCCGGGAAGAGATTCCTGAATTTATTGCTTTTCAAAAAGAATATGCAGGAAAAGTCAGCTTTGTTGGCGTGGCGATTGATGAAGCCAAAGATGTGGCCGTATTTGCAAAAAAATATGGAATTAATTATCCGACACTGACCGGAGATGCAAATGCGATGGAATTAATGCGCAAAGAAGGGAATAAACTCGGAGGCTTGCCATTTACTGCAATTTATAATGCGAAGGGAGAGCAGGTTGCAATTGAATTAGGCCGGCTAAAAAAAGAAAAACTCGCTGATTATTTAAAAGATTTAAGCCGCTGAGTATTGATGAAATAAAATAAAAAACATCGCGTACACTGTACGCGATGCAAGATGCTAAAAACCGCAAAAAACATTCCTTAACATCACAATCACTTCAAGGGTCCGCAAATCACCAACACGGTAAAAAACCCTGTTGGCATCCTTGCGTGTACGCAACACACCCTTCTCGCGCATCAAAGCCAGATGCTGAGAAATGTTCGATTGTGTAGTACCAACCTGCTCCACAATATCCTGGACGCTGACTTCTTTATCTCCTAATACACACAAAATTTTCAGGCGCAGCGGGTGTGACATCGCTTTCATCGCACGCGAGGCCTGATCAATGTGGGGGTCGTCCATATGCTCAATGGAATTGGCCATAATCGCTATCTGAGAGTAAAAAAGGTTTATAGGGGTATTCTAATTATTTCTTGCTTAATATGGTAGGAATATTGCCAAACATCAGAGAGGCTATTCTGCAATGGGTTAGAATACTAGCGATATTTAAAATTTGTTTGCCTGCTCTGCAACATTAAATACACAGCAGCATCCATCAATGGGATAAATCAATATGAGCCAAAACGTCAAGCCAGTCCTTTTACTGATTTTAGATGGCTTCGGTTACCGTGAAGAGACACACGACAATGCCATCGCAGCCGCAAAGAAACCGCATTTAGATCGTTTGTTCGCCAGCTATCCATGGACAACCATCAATGCGTCAGAAGAATACGTCGGTCTGCCTAAGGGCCAGTTTGGTAATTCTGAAGTAGGCCATCTGAATATTGGTGCCGGCCGTGTGTTGCAACAAGACATCAGTCGCATTGATTGTGACGTGGCAGATGGCTCGATTGGTCAGAACCCCGTTTTTGCAAAAGCGATCGAACAAGTCAAAAATAGCGGCAAAACCCTGCATATTCTGGGCCTGATTTCTGATGGTGGCGTGCATTGCCATGAAGCCCATGTGAATGCGCTGATTGCCGCCGCAGCCGATGCCGGCGTTGCAAATATTAATGTGCATGCCTTCCTGGATGGCCGTGACACACCACCACGCAGTGCTGAAATTTATCTGAAAAAGCTGCAAGCGGTGTGCGATGCCCATCCGGCCGCCCGGATTGTATCCGTAACAGGCCGCTACTGGGCGATGGATCGCGATAAGCGCTGGGAACGTGTTGAGCCCGCTTATCAGGTGATGGTGGAAGGCAAGGGCCTGTTCCATGCTGAAACCGCAGCAGCAGCGCTGGCAGCCGCTTATGCCCGCGATGAAAATGATGAATTTGTGGCCGCAACGTCTATTGGTGCTCCTGCCTCAATGCAAGACGGTGATGCTGTGATCTTTATGAATTTCCGTGCCGACCGTGCCCGCCAGATCACGACCGCGCTGACCGACCCGTCTTTTGATGGTTTTAAAGCCCGTCAGCCCAAATTTGCTTCCTTTAATACCGCAACCGGCTATGGCTCTGCCTATCCGGATCTGCCGGTGGCTTATGACAAGCCTAAGGTACAAAACAGCTTTGGTGAATATATCTCCACACTGGGCCTGAAACAGCTGCGCATTGCAGAAACTGAAAAGTATCCGCATGTGACTTATTTCTTCTCCGGTGGCGAAGAAAAAGAATTCCCGGGCGAAGACCGTGTGCTGGTGCCGTCTCCTAAGGTTGCCACCTACGATTTACAACCAGAAATGAGCGCGCCGGAAGTGACCCGCCAGCTGGTGGAAGCCATTGAATCCAAGAAATATGCCGCTATTATCTGCAATTTCGCCAATGGCGATATGGTGGGCCACTCAGGTATTTTTGACGCAGCGGTTAAAGCGGTTGAAGCATTGGATCAGTGTGTTGCACAATGTGTTGACGCCATGCTGGCTGCCGGTGGTGAAGTACTGATCACCGCAGATCATGGCAATTGTGAACTGATGTACGATCACACTGCGCATCAGCCACATACCCAACATACAACCGATCAGGTTCCCTTTGTTTATATCGGCCGTCCGGCAACCATGATGCCGCGTGGCCAGGGTGCTTTACGTGATATTGCACCAACAATGCTGGCACTGATGGGCCTGAGTCAGCCTGATGACATGACAGGTAAATCCTTGGTAAACTTATAAGCATGTTGCGACCGCTTTTTCTTTTAGTTCTCACAACCGGTGCAATGGCTGCACCGGTTTTTGCTGCGCCTGCACCGCAAGAATCTGCAGCCAGACAAGCCGAACTGAAAGATTTACGCGGTCAGTTGCAAGAGCTTAAAAAAGATCTGGCCGCCAATGAGTCGCACCGCAGTGAAGCCAGCGATGCCTTAAAAGACTCAGAAACGGCCATTTCTGATGCCAACCGTGTTCTGAATAATATGGAACACGAGCAAGCCTTTACCAGCGCAGAAATCCAGCGTCTGGAAAGCGATATCGCCCGTACCCGCAGCAGTATTCAAGCCAGCCAGATCCGGCTGGGTAAAATTCTTAAAACACGCTATAAAGCCGGGCAAATCGAAGCCTGGCGTTTGCTGCTGAATCAGCAGGACCCGAATCAGGTCAGCCGTGAGCTGACCTACTACCGTTATATCAGCCGCTCCCAACTGCAAATGGCGACTAAATTAGAAGCACAACTGGGGCAGCTGGGGCGTTTAACGGAAGAAATCCGGCAAAAAAATGATGCCTTGCTGCAACTGGCCCGTGAAAAACAAGAACAAAAACAGGTTCTGGTTTCAGAGCAGCAAGAAAAGAAAAAAATTGTCAGCAACCTTTCGCAAGAAATCAGCAGCCAGCGCAATCAGATTCAAAAGCTGGCCGCCGACGAAAAGCGGCTGACCGGGCTGATTGATAAACTCAATGCCATTATTAAGCGCCAGGAAGCCGAGCGCGCAAAGCAACTTGAACTAAAGAAAGCCAAAGCCGAAAAAGCCGCCCGTGAGCGCGCAGCGCGTAACTTAGCCGCCAAAACCAAGGCCAAAGCCGCCGGCAAACCGGCCCCTAAAGCCGAGCCGGAACCTGAAGTGACCCATGAAGTGCCTGACAGCAGCCAGGCCGGACATGCATTTTCTTCTCTGAAAGGTAAGCTTCGCCTGCCGATCAAAGGCGAAATTATGGGGCGCTTTGGAACTGCCCGCTCTGAAGGCAGTCAGTGGAAAGGGGTCTTTATCCGCGCCGCCTCCGGCCAGAGTGTTAAAGCGGTCGCCAGCGGTCGGGTAGTTTTTGCCGACTGGCTGCGTGGTTTTGGCAATATGCTGATTGTGGACCACGGCGGCGGCTATATGACTATTTACGCAGCAAATGAAAGCCTGCTGAAGCAAGTTGGTGATACGATTAAGGCAGGCGACAGTATCGCGACCAGCGGCAACAGCGGTGGCATGGCCGATTCCGGCTTATACTTCGAACTCAGACAAAATGGCCGCCCAATCGACCCACTGGCCTGGGCTGGCTAGGCTCACAAAGCCCTTACAGGAAAACACGGATGTCCACGAGCCCAAAAAAACCAAAGCTCCAAAAGATTGCCTTGCTACTTGCAGGTGCCGGCTTAGGTGTTGCCCTTAGCCTTTCATTTAATGCCGTGGCAGATAAAGATGCCGGTGGGAATCCCCTGCCCGTTGAAGAGTTGCGTGCATTTTCCACGGTATTTGGCCTGATTAAACAAAGTTATGTTGAACCGGTTGAAGATAAAAAGCTGATTAACGAAGCCATTAAAGGCATGGTATCCGGACTGGATCCGCATTCCAGCTATCTGGATGCAGAAGCCTTTAAAGATATGCAAATCCAGACTCAGGGTGAATTTGGTGGTCTGGGCA
>JBOFGM010000080.1:0-3845 GCA_051649105.1 Iodobacter sp.
ATATAAACGCATTTTGCTAAAACTCTCCGGCGAAGCCCTTATGGGGGAGGATAGCTACGGCATCAATCGCGCAACAAACGATCGTATTGTTGGCGAAATTAAATCTGTCTTAGATCTTGGTGTTCAGGTTGGCGTGGTGATTGGTGGTGGTAATATTTTCCGCGGTGTGGCTCCGGCTGCGGCGGGAATGGACCGTGCCACTGCTGATTATATGGGTATGCTGGCCACCGTGATGAATGCACTGGCCTTGCAGGACGCCATGCGCCACGCTGGTATTGTCAGCCGTGTGCAATCTGCGCTGACCATTCAGCAAGTTGCTGAGCCTTATGTTCGCGGTAAGGCCATTCGCTATCTTGAAGAAAATAAAGTAGTCATCTTTGGTGCCGGAACGGGTAACCCGTTCTTTACAACCGATACCGCGGCTGCATTGCGCGGTATGGAAGTGGGCGCCGATATTGTGCTGAAAGCGACTAAGGTTGATGGGGTCTATACCGATGATCCTAAGAAAAATCCAGATGCTGTACGTTATCAAACCCTGACCTTCGACGAAGCCATTGGCCGTAATCTGAAGGTAATGGATGCCACTGCATTCGCGCTTTGCCGCGATCAGAATATGAATTTAAGTGTCTTTAGTATCTTTAAGGCAGGCGCATTAAAGCGCGTAGTTCTTGGGGAAGATGAAGGGACGCTGGTACACTGCTGATTTTTCTGCACCGGCACTGTTTTTTTAGAAAGAGCCTGTTTAACACAGGCTTTTTTACAGGTTAAAATTGGTGCTGCAGATCAATACTGGCAAAGAATGAATAAATACTCATCGGACCGGGTAAATAAGGAAACACATTATGATTGCTGATATTAAAAGTACCACTGATTCAAAGATGCAGAAATCCGTAGAAGCATTACGGGTTAATCTGGCAAAGGTGCGCACTGGCCGTGCACACGTTGGTTTGCTGGATCATATTACAGTTGATTATTATGGTTCACCGACTGCAATTAATCAGGTTGCAAATGTAACTTTGATTGATTCACGTACGATTGGCGTGCAAGCCTGGGAAAAGACCATGATTTCCAAGGTCGAAAAGGCGATTCGTGACGGTGATCTGGGTCTGAATCCATCGACCAATGGCGATATTATTCGCGTGCCAATGCCTGCTTTAACGGAAGAGCGTCGTAAAGACCTTACTAAAGTTGTCCGTAATGAAGCCGACGATGCTAAAGTGGCCGTGCGTAATATCCGCCGCGATGCCAATGAACAATTGAAACGTCTGGTTAAAGATAAAGAAATTTCTGAAGATGATGAGCGTCGTGGTACTGACGAAATTCAGAAACTGACAGACAAATATGTTGTTGAAATTGACAAGCTGCTTGCAGAAAAAGAAAAAGAACTAATGACGATGTAATCATTTGTTGGCCGGTACCAAGGTGCCGGCCAATAAAAGCAAGGGGTTTGGTGTGGCCATATTCAGCAGTTCAACTAAAGAAGTGCCGCAAGAGACTGCGGCAGTCCCCCGTCATATTGCCGTTATTATGGATGGCAATGGGCGCTGGGCTAAAAAACGCATGATGCCTCGTATTTTTGGCCATAAGCGTGGTGTGGAATCCCTGCGTGAGACCGTGCGTGCCTGTGATGCTCTTGGGGTTGGTTATTTAACTGTATTTGCTTTTAGTAATGAAAACTGGCGTCGCCCGCAGGATGAAGTGTCTTTCCTGATGGGCTTGTTTCTGAAAGTGCTGAGCGGTGAAATTACCCGGATGCACGAGAATAATATCCGCTTGAAAATTGTGGGTAACCGCGAGCATTTCGGCCCGGAACTGGTGGCGCTGATTGATGCTGCGGAAGAAAAAACAGCGGCCAATACCGGTCTGACGCTGTCGATTGCTGCCGATTATGGCGGGCGCTGGGATGTGATGAATGCCACCCACCGTTTGCTGGCAGATCGTCCTGAGTTAAGCACTTCATTTACTGAAGATGATTTATCTCCTTATCTGGCCATGGCTTATGCGCCGGAACCTGATTTGTTTATCCGCACCGGCGGAGAGCAACGGATCAGTAATTTTCTGCTGTGGCAGCTGGCTTATACCGAGCTTCATTTTACCGATATGCTTTGGCCCGATTTTAATCGTGAAGCCTTACATGCTGCCATCGACTGGTATCACGGGCGGGAACGCCGTTTTGGCCGTATTAGCGAGCAACTCTGACCCACATGTTAAAAACACGCATACTTACTGCTTTATTGCTGCTGCCTCTGGTGCTGGGCGCTATTTTTATGCTGCCGCAGGCAGGGCCGGCCGGTGCTTTGGCGTGGACCACTTTTTGTGGCCTGATTATGGTGGCGGCGTCCTGGGAATGGCAGCGTCTTGCTGGTATGCAAGGGTTGCTGTCTAAACTGTACCCTTTGCTGACCGCAGGCTTATTTGCCGTACTCAGCCAGCTTTTATATTCGCCTTTTATTCTGCTGGGTCTGCTGCTGGGGGCCAGTGTGTTCTGGCTTTTGATTACGCCACTCTGGCTGACAAAGAAATGGCATCTGCCAGGCGCGGGTAATTTAAATATCCTGCTGGGCTGGGCCTTGTTACTGCCCGCCGGCTTGTCGATGCTGGTATTGCGCACTGCCGGGCCCTGGGCCTTGTTGTCGGTGCTGGCGATTGCCTGGGTGGCTGATTCTGCCGCTTATTTCTCGGGCAAGGCTTTTGGCAAGCATAAGCTGGCTCCGCTGATCAGTCCGGGTAAAAGCTGGGAAGGGGTGGCTGGCGGGGCGCTGGGCGTGCTCTGCTATGTTTATTTCTTGCCTAAGCAGTTGTTTACCGCCGGCGAATTATTGCCTCTTCCTTACTGGATGTTGATTGCGGCAGTATTAACAGCTGTCAGTGTGATGGGGGATCTATTAGAATCTCTGTTTAAACGGCAGGCAGGAATCAAAGACAGCAGCAATTTATTGCCGGGGCACGGAGGTGTACTGGATCGGATTGACAGCTTGTTGGCTATTTTGCCGCTTGCCGCCACGATCCATCTTGGTTCCTTGTTATTCTAAATTCAAACGGCGCAAGGTAATAGCTTGCTGCAAAACGCCTGCGAATAACCAATCCGGCTGATTCAGCGTTGATCAGGCTGATCACTTTTTAAAGTGTGATCAGCTTGATTGCATTGGTTTTCGCTTCGTTTTTCAACAGACTGTTAAAGCGCAAGGCCATATCGACATGTCCTCAGTACAAAAAATAACCATTCTTGGCGCAACGGGCAGTATTGGCGTAAATACTCTGGATGTCATTGCCCGTTATCCTGATCGTTTTGAAGTTTTCGCCCTGACAGGTGCCACGCAGCTGGAAAAGCTGGCGCAGCAATGTGTGCAGTTTAAGCCGCGCTATGCGGTGGTTCTGGATGCGGTTTCGGCGCAAAAACTGGCCTTGATGCTTAAAGAGCTGGGCTCCTCCACCGAAGTGCTGTGGGGTGAGGCGGCATTAAGCGAGGTTTCTGTAGCCAGCGAAGTGGATGCCGTGATGGCGGCCATTGTTGGTGCTGCCGGCATGCAGCCTACGCTGGATGCCGCACGTGCAGGTAAACGGATTTTACTGGCCAATAAAGAAACGCTGGTTCTGGCTGGCGCTTTATTTATGGATGCCGTGCGTGAGTCTGGCGCTGAGCTGTTGCCTATCGACAGCGAACACAATGCAATCTATCAGGTGCTGCCGCAAAGTTATCGTGAAAACCCTTATGCCGGGCGTCTGCAGGATGCCGGGGTCAAGCGGATCCTGCTCACCGCTTCCGGTGGTCCGTTTCGCACTATGGCGCAAAACGAATTGCAATTTGTGACTCCTGGGCAAGCCTGTAAACATCCAAACTGGTC
>JBOFGM010000081.1:0-10189 GCA_051649105.1 Iodobacter sp.
GCATGCATTAAGCTAAAACTTCAGCCTTAATGATCATAACGTCTTCTTTTGGCACATCCTGATGGAAGCCTTTGCTGCCGGTTTTAACCGCTTTCAGCTGGTCAACCACTTCTTTACCTTCGATTACTTTAGCAAATACGCAGTAGCCGAAGCCCTGAGCCGTTGCGCTCTGGTAGTTCAGGAAGTCGTTATTAGCCACATTGATAAAGAATTGTGAAGAAGCTGAATGCGGATCCGGTGTACGCGCCATAGCCAGTGTGTAAGCGTCGTTTTTCAGACCATTGGCAGCTTCATTTTTAATAGGAGCGCGGCCTTCTTTCTTTTCGTCCATGCCCGGAGCAAAACCGCCGCCCTGAACCATAAAGCCATCAATAATGCGGTGAAAAATAGTGCCGTCGTAGTGGCCTTCTTCAACATATTGCAAGAAATTAGCCACGGTCAGCGGGGCTTTTTCTGCATTCAGTTCAACGATAATATCGCCAAAAGTAGTGGTGAGTTTTACATTGCTCATGGTGTTTCCTTTTGCTTAAAGGGTGAAAGCCGCCGTTAAAGGCTGCTCTGTATTAAAACAATGATTATTTAGCTGCTTTTTTATTCAGCTCGCGGGCGGACTGAATGGTAATGGTATTAACCGGTACATCACCAGCGGCGGTAGGGCTGACGCTGATCTGATCCACAACCTGTAAGCCGGTCATTACCCGGCCAAATACGGTATAGCCGTAACCATCACGGCTTGGGTAATTCAAGAAATCATTGTTTTTTGAATTAATAAAAAACTGGGCCGTGGCGGAATCAGGGTCTGCGGTTCTGGCCATGGCAATGGTGCCACGGTCATTTTTCAAGCCTTTTTCAAAAGCAATTTTAGCTTCGTTTTTAACCGCCGGGCGCGTTGATTTTTCGGTCATTTTTGCATCCATGCCGCCGCCTTGAATCATAAAGTCGCGGATAACACGGTGAAAAATGGTGCCGTCATATTGTTTGTCGTTCACATATTGCAAAAAGTTGGCCACGGTCAGTGGTGCTTTTTCAGGATAAAGCTCAATAACCACTTTGCCTTTGGAGGTGATCAGTTCAACCTGCGGGTTAGCGGCAAATGCGCTCAGACTGGCCAGAACAAGGCTTGCTGCAACAACAAGACGTTTCATCGTGATTTCCAAAAAAGGATTGAGGTTAAAAATCGCGCAATTATAGCATGGGCCGTTTGCCTGCGCGGCACGCCCCCCAAAGCCGGCCCGCGCGCGGCAAAGCCGCAAATAGCGTGGTTTACCATAGTTTATGGGGTAAAATCGCCGCATTCTATGGATCGGTGTCCTTATGCTGAAATTACCTTCGCTAGACCAGTTTATTTCTGAATTTGATATCGTTCTGCGCACTTTATCGGCCACGGCGCACAGTGTGCGTCCCCATCCCGATGCCGCAGTTGCCGAGGTTGAAATGAGCGCGGCAGACAAACAGCATGCTGCAGGGCTGATGCGGGTGAATCATTGTGGCGAGGTCTGCGCCCAGGCGTTGTATCAGGGGCAGGCACTGACCGCACGAGACCCGGCCACAAGGGATGCTTTGCGTGAGGCGGCCCACGAAGAAGTAGAACATCTGGCCTGGACTGAAACCCGGCTGGCCGATTTGGGCAGCCATAAAAGCCTGCTGAACCCATTGTGGTATGCCGGTTCTCTCGCCATTGGTGTAACCGCCGGGGTGATCGGGGATAAATGGAACCTGGGTTTTTTGGCTGAAACAGAGCGCCAGGTGGCGGCTCATTTACAATCTCATTTAAGCCAGTTGCCGGAGCAGGATGCAAAAAGCCGGGCGATTGTCGCGCAAATGCACATCGACGAAACCCAGCATGCAGAAAAAGCCGAAGAGCTGGGAGCGGCACCCTTACCCTTTGTGGTGGCCAAAGCCATGAAGCTCAGCTCAATTGTGATGACTTCACTCTCTTACCGGCTCTAAAAATTGCGCTAAATCAGAGCAATCAAAAATAGCGTCTATGACGAGTAAATAGTTTACAGATTTGCCTTTAGGCTTACAGATATAACGCTGACTAAACTATTTACGACTGCCTTGGGGCCCCTATGTCTGAAATGAATTCACCGGCACAGATTGTTGATTCCGCCGATCACACTGCAACAGAAAAAGCTGCACTGCCTTTTAATCGCCTGTTTGTAATGGCGATGATGGGCGGGGCTTATATCGGGTTAGGCGGTTTACTGGGGCTGGTTATTGCCGGTGGGGCCACTGAAATGCAGGTCAATAATCCGGGACTGGTTAAATTGCTGTTTGGTATGCTTTTTCCGCTGGGTTTTATTATTGTGGTGCTGACCGGGGTGGATTTATTTACCTCTAACTGCGCCACTCAAGTGGTTGCCTTATTTCGCAAAAACATTACGGCCTCTGCCCTGGCACGGGTGCTGACTGTTTCTTATCTGGGTAACTTTGTGGGGGCTTGTTTGTGCGCCTGGGCCTTTACCCATGTGACGCAGTTATTCACCCCTGATCAGCCATGGACAGCGTTTTTATTACATACCGCAGAGCACAAATTATCGAATCCGTTCTGGGTCAGCTTTATGCGCGGTGTACTGGCTAACTTATTGGTTTGTATCGCAACATGGCAGAGTTATTCGGCTAAAGACACCTTAAGCCGCATGATCGGCATCTGGTTCCCGGTCATGGCGTTTGTGGCTTTGGGAATGGAGCACAGTATCGCCAATATGTTCTTTATTCCTGCCGCCATGATGGCCGGTCTGGATGTGACATGGGGACAATTCTTCAGTGCTAATTTATTGCCGGTAACTCTGGGTAATCTGGTTGGCGGGGCTTTATGTGTGGGCTTGCCTTATGCATGGATCTACAACAAACCTGCTGCTCATTAAAATAATTTGTTTGAAATTAAAAAACGCGCCTGATGGCGCGTTTTTTTTATGCCGCTTCGATCACTTCAAAATCATGGGTAATAACAGCACTTTTTGCCAGCATGATCGATGCTGAGCAATATTTTTCAGCCGACAGGGTAATGGCCCGTTCAACTTGTTCTGTTTTCAGTGCTTTCCCGGTGACCGTGTAATGCAAATGAATTTTGGTGAAAACTTTGGGTTCAGTTTCAGCGCGTTCTGCCTCAACGTCCACAACGCAGTCTCTGACGTCCGCACGGCCTTTCTTCAGGATATGGATGACATCATAGGCTGAGCAGCCTGCCGTGCCCATCAGCACCATTTCCATGGGTCTGGGACCCATATTACGGCCGCCGCCCTCGGGCGGGCCATCCATCAGCACTGTATGGCCTGATTCAGACTGAGCTAAAAAACTGACTTCTTCTACCCATTTAACGCGTACTTTCATCGTGTTTTACCTGTGTGGGATAAGGGCTCCGGGCCACGCTGCAATGCGGGTTTGGCATGATCCGGACAGAGGTTGGTATTTTGCATCGCAAAAAATGACTTGTCATGCTTTCTTCATCACGCGATAATGGCCCTAACATCTCAGTGTTTTTTACTTTGATGTTGTCTCCTCCATCCTCCTTTTTGGTGGGATTTCACGCAATCCAACTGGATTGCGTTTTTTTTAGGCTAGGCCATTTTTAAAAATGGCTAGTCACCAGATTTGACAAGTAAATGCGGGTACAGAGATAATCCGCGAGTTTCTCAAAATCGTAACGTGGAAGAGCAGTCATGAAAACCTTTTCTGCCAAACCGCACGAAGTTAAGCGCGAGTGGTTCGTTGTTGATGCTACCGATATGGTTCTCGGTCGTCTCGCGGCTGAAGTCGCTAAACGTCTGCGTGGCAAGCACAAAGCCGAGTACACCCCTCACGTAGACTGTGGTGACCACATCGTGGTGGTGAACGCAGACAAGATCCGCGTAACCGGCAACAAAGCAACAGATAAAATTTACTACCGCCACACTGGTCACCCAGGTGGTATTTACCAGCGCACCTTTTCCGAGATGCAAGAAAAATTCCCGGGTCGCGTGCTAGAAATGGCTGTTAAGGGCATGCTTCCAAAGGGTCCTCTCGGCTACGCAATGATTAAAAAGATGAAGGTTTATGCAGGTAGCGAACATCCGCACACCGCGCAACAACCTAAAACCTTTTCTATCTAAGCGTTAACGCGTTTTAATACTAAGGAATTTGTCTCATGGTAGGTAAATACTATTACGGTACCGGCCGTCGCAAGAGCGCAGTTGCTCGTGTGTTCGTCGCCAAGGGTAGCGGCAATATCATAGTCAACGGCAAGCCGGTTGATTCTTACTTTCCTCGCGAAACCAGTCGCATGGTTGTTCGCCAGCCTCTGGAACTGACCGCAAACCTCGAATCCTTCGACATTATGGTTAATGTTGTTGGTGGTGGTGAAACCGGCCAAGCCGGTGCGATCCGTCACGGTGTAACTCGTGCCCTGATTGAATTTGATGCAGCTCTTAAAGGCAGCCTCAAAGCAGCAGGTCTTGTTACTCGCGATGCTCGTGAAGTTGAACGTAAGAAAGTGGGTCTACACGGCGCTCGTCGTCGCAAACAGTTCTCCAAGCGTTAATTCGCTGGTACTGCTTTCTACAAAAGCCACCCTTGGGGTGGCTTTTGTTTTTTCTGCGTTTCATAAAATGCAGATTTAAATCTATCTTTTTTGATTCGCCGTCTGTATTCAGCAAATATTTAGTTTTAATATCCGGGTTTATGTTTATGCAGCCCTTTTTGTTTTAACATTCGGCATAGCTAATTTAACAGAGATAAAAAACATGATTAAGGTGGGCATTGTTGGTGGTACGGGTTATACCGGCGTTGAGCTATTACGCTTATTAGCCCGTCATTCTGGTGTGGTATTGCAGGCGGTCACTTCACGCAAAGAAGCGGGCATGAAAGTGTCTGAGATGTTTCCAAGCTTGCGCGGCTGGGTTGATCTGCCTTTCTCCACTCCTGAAGACGCCCGCCTGAATGAATGTGATGTGGTCTTTTTTGCCACGCCCAATGGCATTGCCATGCAACAAGCCCGTGAGCTGCTGGACGCCGGGGTAAAAGTTATTGATCTGGCTGCCGATTACCGTATCAAAGACATTGCTGAATGGTCTGAGTGGTATGGCATGGAGCATGCTTCGCCGGAGCTGGTGGCCGAAGCGGTCTATGGTCTGCCGGAAATAAACCGCGCGGCGATCAAAGGGGCCCGCTTAATTGCTAACCCGGGTTGCTATCCGACCGCCGTGCAGCTGGGTTTTCTGCCGCTGATTGAAGCCGGGGTGATTGATACCTCCAGCCTGATTGCCGATTGCAAATCAGGGGTGTCCGGTGCCGGCCGTAAAGCCGAAGTTGGGGCTTTATTTGCCGAAGCCGGGGACAACTTTAAAGCCTATGGCGTGGCCGGTCACCGCCATTTACCAGAAATTCGCCAGGGTCTGGCACGGGTGGCCGGTAAAGAGGTCGGGCTGACCTTTGTGCCGCATTTAACGCCGCTGATTCGCGGTATTCATGCCACGCTGTACGCCAAAATCACCAAAGAGGTCGATCTGCAGGCCTTGTTTGAGCAGCGTTATCAAAATGAGCCTTTTGTCGATGTGCTGCCTGCTGGCTCGCATCCTGAAACCCGTTCGGTACGCGGCGCTAATCTTTGCCGAATTGCGGTTCACCGTCCGCAGGGCGGAGACACGGTTGTGATCTTGTCGGCGATTGATAATCTGGTGAAAGGTGCAGCAGGCCAGGCCGTACAAAATATGAATATCTTATTTGATTTGCCTGAAGGCACGGGTCTCGATATCGTTCCTTTACTGCCTTAGGCTTCCCGGGAATAACCCGTTATTACCTTCGCCGCATGCCTTGTGCCTGGCCATTTTCCGGTCCGGCGCAAGCGCGAAATAAACATCAATGGAGCCTGAGTGCCTATTAAACGGTTTTATCGCCTGCAACGTGCGCGGCTGATGTCTGCGCCGTTGTCGCTGCAGCCGGTTATTGGCTGGCGGGGCAGATTGCTGCGTATTATTTTGTTGCTCAGTATGTCCGTGGCCCTGCTTGGTCTCGGGGCTTATTTTGGGTATCAATATGCGTTTAAGCGCAGCGAAGCCCGTGAGGCAGAAAAAACACAGCATCTTGCCAGCCAGACCGGGCAGCTCAGTGCGGCACAGGCCAGGCTGCAGCTCCTGGAGCAGCAAATCAAGGTGGGGCAGGGTGAGCGGGAAGGTTTACTGCAGGCTTTAACCACGGCTCAGAATGAGCTGTCAGCCAGGCAAGAAACCCTGGCTTTTTTTGAATCCCTGCTGCAAAGCAATGACCGTAACCGTGCCGTCAGTTTCAGTGCCTGTGAGCTGCAGCCGGTGGCGGGTGGCCGCTGGCGATATCGCTTATTGCTGGTACAGGGGATGGATCGCAGTACCGAGTTTGCCGGACGTTTACAAGCCAGTGTGCAATATCAGGAACGTAATAAACGGCAGAACCTGCAGATTGCGCCTCTGCCGGTGAAGTTCAGCCATTATTTACGCCAGGAAGGAGAGTTCACCTTGCCTGCGGGTGTTGCACCACAATTCTTTGAAGCTCAAATATTTACCGATGCAAGTAAGCAGGCCATTGCCAGCTGCCGACAAAAGGGTGGGGAAAACCGTGTTTAAAAGTAAAAAAGGCTCAACAAAAATAGACAGCCTGATTGGCCAGGGAACGACGGTCACCGGTAATATCAGTTTTGCCGGTGGTTTAAGGATTGATGGCACCGTGATTGGCAATGTTTCTGCGGCAGACAGTAAAAATGGCACGCTGGTCATCAGTGAAAAAGCACGGATAGAAGGCAAGGTGCAGTGCTCTCATCTGATTCATAATGGCGAGATTACCGGGCCGATTGAAGTGGCACAATATGTGGAATTACAACCTAAATCGCGTATTTCTGGTGATTTAAGTTATAAAACACTGGAGATGCATGCGGGTGCCATTGTCCATGGCCGGCTGATCCATCAGAGCAACGGGCAGTCAGAAGTGGTCGATCCGGCTACCGTTGCAACGGTTCTGGATTGACCAGCCTGTACTCTGCGGTAGATAATAACCTACCTTATTAGTCAACTATTTTTTGGAGTGTCCCATGAGCACTGTGACCGACATGCCAATCCCTTTTGTTTTCACTGATTCTGCTGCGGAAAAAGTCCGCGACCTGATTATCGAAGAAGGCAATCCGGATTTAAAGCTGCGTGTATTTGTAACTGGCGGCGGCTGTTCCGGCTTCCAGTATGGCTTTACCTTTGATGAAATCACCAATGAAGATGACACTCCGGTGGAAAAAAATGGTGTGACCTTATTGGTAGATCCAATGAGCTACCAATATCTGGTTGGCGCAGAAATCGATTATGTTGAAAGCCTGGAAGGCTCGCAATTTACGATTAAAAATCCAAATGCCTCCACCACTTGCGGTTGTGGCTCGTCTTTTTCAGTTTAATCCGCTGATCAGAATTAAAAAAAGGAAGCCCTGTGCTTCCTTTTTTTTGTCTTTATTTTTTGATTTAAATATATTTAAGCGGTGAAGTTTCCATAATCTCTGTCTGAATATTCTATGTTGATTTGTCATATTGGGGCTGGTGTACTTCCGTACTCCTGGCTGATAATGGACTTACTCAATGGTGGGGGTACGGCATGTTCGAATCAGCACAGTTAGGCCATAAAATTGATAAGGCAGCTTATAAAGAGCAAGAGCCTTTATTACGCGAAGCATTACTTGCTGTGCAATATCAGCTTAAAGAGCAGGCGCATTTTCCGGTTGTGATTTTGCTGGGCGGCGTGCCTACAGCGGGTAAGGCGGAAACCGCCAATTTATTACTGGAATGGCTGGATCCCCGTTTAATTGAAAGCCATGCCTTTGGGGTAAAAAGCGATGAAGAGCTGGCCCGGCCGGCAATGTGGCGCTTTTGGCGTGCGCTGCCCCCTAAAGGTAAAATCGCACTGATGTTTGGTGGCTGGTATGCCGGCCCGATGTGGGATTATCTGCAAGAAGGCTATGCCGACCGGTTTGAGCATGAAGTCGAGCGGATTGCCCGTTTTGAAAAGATGCTGGCCGATGAAGGCGTATTACTGCTGAAATTCTGGCTGCACTTATCCAAAGACGAGCTTAAAAAACGCTTAAAAAAACTGGAAGGCGATGAGCGTACCGCATGGCGTGTGAGCGAGCAGGATAAACAGTTTTTAAAAGATTACGACCGCATTATGGAAGCGCAACTGGCCATGGTGATGCGCTCTAATCTGGCCGATGCGCCATGGCGCGTGGTGGAAGGCTCGGATGCCAATTACCGCTCACTCACGGTAGGCAAACAGATTGAAGAAGCCATTAAGCATCATTTAGAGCGTGGTATTCCCACACAAAAGCGGGTTGAATCTGCACCGCTGCTGCCGTCTATTGATGGTTTACGGCTATTGGATAAGCTGGAATTAAACAGTGATCTGACCAAGGCCGAATACTCCAAAAAACTGGAAGAATTGCAAGGGCGGCTTAATTTACTGACCCGCCATCCGCGCTTTAAACAAATGTCGGTGGCGCTGGTGTTTGAAGGGATGGATGCCGCCGGCAAAGGGGGCAGTATCCGCCGGATTACCGCCGCGCTGGATGCCCGGCAATACCGGGTGGTGCCGATTGCCGCACCGACCGAGGAAGAACGCGCCCAGCCTTATTTATGGCGTTTTTGGCGCTATGTGCCACAGCATGGCCGGATGACTATTTTTGACCGCTCCTGGTATGGTCGTGTGCTGGTCGAGCGGGTGGAAGGTTTTGCGCCGCGGGCCGACTGGATGCGCGCTTATAACGAAATTAATGACTTTGAAGCCGAACTGGATGCAGCCAATACCATTGTGCTGAAATTCTGGCTGGCCATCAGCAAAGAAGAGCAATTAAAGCGCTTTGAAGAACGTGAGAAAATAGAATTTAAACGCTTTAAAATCACCGATGATGACTGGCGTAATCGCGATAAATGGGATGAATATATTGTCGCTGCCAGCGATATGATTGACCGCACCAATACATTGCGCGCTCCATGGCATATGGTGGGGGCCAATAATAAATATCAGGCACGAATTACGATTTTAGAAAAAGTATGCCAGGCGATTGAAGCCCGTTTACAAAGAAAGGATAAATCATAATGAGTTCAGTATCAGATACCAAGGTTCTGGCGCAATTATTTACCGAAGCACGCACGCATAATGCCTGGCAGGATCGTCCGGTCAGTGATGAATTATTGCAGCAACTCTATGATTTATTAAAATGGGCCCCGACGGCCGCCAATGCTGCGCCTGCCAGGTTTATTTTTGTTAAATCAGCAGAGGCAAAAGCCAGATTAAAGCCTTGCCTGAGTGAGGGGAATCTGGAGAAAACCCTGAGTGCGCCGGTTACCGTTATCGTGGCGCATGATTTGGCATTTTATGAACAGCTGCCGGTTTTGTTTCCGCAAACCGATGCTAAAAGCTGGTTTGCTGGCAATGATGAGGTAATCAACAGCACAGTTCAGAGAAATGGCAGTTTGCAAGGTGCTTATTTGATTATGGCTGCCCGCGCATTAGGCTTAGACTGCGGCCCTATGTCGGGTTTTGATCAGGGCAAACTGGATGAGGCATTTTTTGCCGGCAGCCAGTGGCGTTCTAATTTCTTAATTAATCTGGGTTATGGTGATACAACCCGGCTTCATCCAAGAAATCCTCGTTTGGACTTCTCTCAGGCTTGCCGGATTGAATAAAATTCATTGATCGCCGGCCTGTGCGGACAACACTGAATTACCACAGTGATTCAGTGTTTATTCCTTTTTAAAAGGATGGCAGTCCGGGATCCCTGTTTTTTATATATGTAATAAGCTTATCAGGAAAATAATGGCGGATTGGAGTGTTTGGAAGGCATTAGAGCAGGCCCGGCAAAAAAAGCGCGAGCTGGATCCTTTGTTTGCTCGTGCGGGTATTGCTCCAGAGCTGGAAACCAGTGCAAACCGTATTTGTTTGGATTTAAAGCGCTCTCCGCCTACCCCGCCCTTATTAACGGGGGATAAAACCCGCGATGCCCAGGTGATGGGGCTGTATTACGACGGCTATGCCCGTCAGTATGAAGAGGCCTTTTATAAGGCAGAAAATTTACTGCGCTTTACCTGGGTGCCGGAAGCTGCACCGGTTGCTGCGGCTATTGTTGCTGAAATCACACGTCTCAGAGACCAGCTTAAAAACGAGCAGGGTAAAACGCCTGATTTTACGGCTCTTGAAGCGCTGTTAT
>JBOFGM010000082.1:0-3831 GCA_051649105.1 Iodobacter sp.
GAACAGGACAGTGAAACACCTTAGCGCCGATGATAGTGCAGATTACCTGTGTGAAAGTAGGTCATCGCCAGACACCCTTAAGAAAAGCAAACCCCGATATCTTACGATATCGGGGTTTTTGCTATGCGCGAAAGAAAAGCGCCGTGATATCACCTGCCGCATACTTAGTTATTCTGAATAATCCCTTCTGTTTTTCTTTCTGTAAAACATCTCTTTATCTGTGATTTACTTGCCGCAGAATCCGCTCTGCCGGGGAATAATTGATCTTTATGATCTAGAATCAATTGTTATGTCATATGAAAATTAAATCCCGCCTGGCAATGCCGTTATTGCATGTGTGCGGCTGGATATATATTGCTGATCGGAGTGTGCAATGCGCAACGAAAAATGTCTGTAAAAGACAACGATATATCCGCTGATTTTCAGCAAATACTGGCTGAAGTGGCTGCTTTGCATGTGCGTGCGCTGGAACAAAGTAAACAAAAGCAAAGTGAAGCCGATCTGTGCCTCAGAAGTGTTTTTGACAATGTTGCTGAAGCACTGTTTCTGCTGGATGAGAATGGAAAAATTGTCCTGGCCAATCTTCAGGCCGGGTATTTATTTAAATCAGATCCCTTGCAGCTGATAGACCGGATGATAGATCAGCTGCTTATTCCGGATCAAAAAGAGCTGTTTTCAGGCCTGATAGATAGTTTTACCCTGATGAGTGATGGGGAGTCTTTAAGTGACGCCAGCAGTTTTAACTGGATAAATTCTGCGGGAGACGTGTTTAATGCTGAAATCAGGCTTCATTTGCTGCCTAATCAAAGCCTGCAGGGGGCCAGTCTCTGCCTGATGATGACAAAAAAGTCAGATGAAGCGGGGCAGGGACAGATTCAGCAGGTTATGAATGAAACCGTTAAAATTAAACGTGATTTTCTGGCTAATATCAGCCACGAAATCAGAACGCCAATGAATGCCATTATTGGAATGACACATTTAGTATTAAAGACAGAATTGAGCTTTAAGCAGAAAAATTATATTGGGGTTATTCAAAGATCCAGTGAGCATTTATTAAGTATTGTTAATGATATTTTTGATTTTTCTAAAATGGAAGAAGGCCAGTTAAAGCTGAACCCTGCCGTTTTTAATTTAAATACCGTACTTGATCATCTTGCAGAAAAAACAACGGCAGAAGCAGGTTTAAAAGGACTTACCGTCAGTACGCAGTTTCCTGCGGATCTGCCCGCGGCGCTGGTAGGGGATGCGGAGCGAATAGAAAAAGTCTTGTGGCATCTGGCTGAAAATGCCGTGAAATTTACCCAGCAAGGGCTGATTAAATTAAGTGCCCATATTGAGGACGACAGGGATAACGATTTAGCGATTCAATTTATGGTGGCAGACACGGGAATGGGGATCAGCCATGCACAGCAAGTCCGCCTGTTTCAGTTGTTTGGCCAGGCCGATACTTCGGCAACCCGTAAATTTGGGGGGCTGGGTCTTGGCCTTGCCATTGCAAAACAATTGGTTGCTTTGATGGGGGGAGAAATAGGCGTCAGCAGTGAGGTGGGAAAAGGCAGTTGTTTTTGGTTCAGAATACGGCTGAATAAAAACATTCAGCAAAAAGATAAAAAAACAGATGTGGCGGCCCCATGCCCCGGCTCCCATATTTTGTTGGTTGAAGATAATGAATTAAATCAGCAGGTTGCCAGTGAAATTTTAATGGATGCGGGCATGCAGGTCACTATTGTCAGTGACGGGCAACAGGCCATTGATATTCTGGAAAAAGATAAATTTGATCTGATCCTGATGGATATTCAAATGCCGGTTTTAGATGGCTGGAGTGCTGCTAAAGCGATTCGTTCCGGGCATTATCAGCAGGATATTCCTATTGTTGCCCTGACGGCATTGTCCAGCAGCGAAAATATGCAAATGTGTCTGGATGCAGGCATGAGCGAGCATTTGTTAAAGCCTATTGATCCGGATTTATTAATGTCTGCCTTAGTAAAATGGTTGCCGGTTATTAAAGATAATCAAATGATCCATAAGCGTGAAGTTAAAACCCATTCCGGGGATGAGAGTGCCGCACCGGGATTGCCTCCTTTTATTGAGGGGCTGGATCAGGAAACCGGGCTGAATTATGCAATGGGTAAACCTGATTTTTATCGCCGGCTGTTGATTAAAATAACTGAAGAAATACCCAAGGTTATGGCTGCGCTGGAAGCGGCTCTGGCTGATGAGCATATGGCCGATGCAAAGCGCCATGCCCATACCATTAAAGGCATTGCAGCGACGGTCGGGGCCGGGGTATTACAAAATGCTGCCGCCGTGCTGGAGGCCCAATTAGGCATCAATCATGATAAGGCCGTATCAGGCTCAATGCTTAATGATGTGAATGCGACGGCTCTCGCTTTAACCGAAAGTCTGAACAGCTATTATTTTGCCGAAAATGCGCTGCCAGAGATGACCCTGCTTTCAGATTATTCTTGTCCGGACAGCCATGATAAGCAGAAATTATTTAATCAACTACAGCGGCTGTTGCAAGAAGGTGATGCCGCCGCCTGTGAGTATTTTGAGGAAAACCGGTCTGGTTTTGAATATATATGGCCCGGGCAAAGCCATGAGATGGCAAGACTGATTAATCAGTTTGCATTTAACGATGCGCTGAATTGGATGCTTAAAACCCCCGGTGTAATGGCCGGTCAGTAATAAGGGGCGGGGATGGAAGCTATACCGAGTCAGGAAAGCAGATCCACTATTTTGGTGGTGGATGACACACCGGATAATCTGATGCTGCTCAATGGCCTGCTGCGGGACAGATATCGTGTCAAAGTTGCGAATCACGGTGATGTTGCTTTGCGTCTGGTAATGGCGGATCCCAAGCCTGATTTAATTTTATTAGACGTGATGATGCCGGATATTAATGGCTATGAAGTATGCAGACAATTAAAAAGTAATAAGGAAACTGAAGATATACCGGTTATTTTTTTAACGGCTAAAACAGCGGTAGAAGATGAAGAAGAGGGCTTTGCTGCCGGTGGCGCGGATTATATTAGTAAGCCGATTATTCCTTCTATTTTACTGGCACGGGTGCATACTCAACTGGCATTAAAATCTGCGCAGGTTTTTTTAAAGAATCAAAATCAGCACCTGGAATATTTAGTGCAGGAGCGCACCCGCGAGCTGGCTCATTTGCAGCAGGCTACTATTCTGGCGATGGCTTCTCTGGCAGAAACCCGGGATAACGAAACCGGCAAACATTTACGGCGGACACAATATTTTGTGGCGTTATTGGCGCTGGAATTATCCGATGATCCCCGTTTTAATGATGAATTAACGCCGGCCAATATTCAGTGGTTATATAAATCGGCCCCCATGCATGATATTGGCAAAGTAGGGGTGCCGGATCATATTTTATTAAAGCCGGGCAAGCTGACCGACGAAGAATTCAGCCAGATGAAAATGCATACCGTCTATGGGCGGGATGTGATTACTGCGGTAGAGAGTTATTTAGGCACACAGGAAGATAAGTTTTTGCACTACGCGCGTGAAATTGCCTACAGCCATCAGGAAAAATGGGATGGCACGGGTTATCCGCAGGGCTTAACAGGGGAAGAGATTCCTTTATCGGCAAGGCTGATGGCGGTAGCGGATGTTTATGATGCGCTGGTTTCCCGCCGGGTGTATAAGCCTTCTTTTTCTCATGCCGAGGCATTGTCTTTAATTGTTGCCGGCCGTGGTGCGCATTTTGATCCTGCGGTGGTGGATGCCCTGCTGCGCATTCAAAGCACTTATCCCAGTATTTCTTTACTGTTTGCCGATGATGAACCGCACCAGTAGCGCAGCCCCAGA
>JBOFGM010000083.1:0-1534 GCA_051649105.1 Iodobacter sp.
CAAGGCATCGTGGATTACATGCATTACTATAACCACGACCGAATCAAGCAGAAATTAAAAGGACTGAGTCCTGTGCAATACAGAACTCAGTCCTTGGCCACTTGACTTTTACCCTGTCCAACTTAAGGGGGTCAGTTCATTGAAGGGCGGTGTTTTTTTATTTGAAAGCTTAATCGGCCTGATAAGGATAAGGCTTTTGCTTCACTTTAGAGGCAACCACACGGCTCTGTTCATCCAGGTCCAGCGGGGCTTTATCCCATAACAAGGCACGGCCTTCTTGCTGGCCCTGCGCCACTTCAGGATGCTCGCCCAGATAGCCTTGCATAAAATGTGTGAATTCTGAAACGTACTGAGTGTTCTTAAACATGGCCATCCACGTTAAATGTGACGAATAAATGCATTATACCGCGTCCTGAAAGAATGGCAGTGCTGCCGCATGTAAAACCGGATTGGCCGCAGCAAGCACTCGCCCCTCACTATGGATATCCAGCTCATTGCCCTGCCAGTCGGTCATCCTGCCGCCCGCGCCATTGACCACAGGGGCCAGAGCGGCAAAATCATGCAGTTTAAGCCCCTCTTCCACCACCAGCTCCAGCCAGCCACTGGCCACCTGGGCGTATAAATAGCCATCCCCGCCATAGGTATTAAAGCGGCACGCGGCAGATAAGCGGGCAAAAGCGGCCGTACCCGCCTCAATATATTGCGGCCCGGTCGTTCCCAGCCGCGCTTTTTCTAATTCAGTCACCTGATTAGCCGTCACTGGCTCGCCATTAAACCAGGCCCCCTGACCGGTAATCCCCAGCCAGCGCTCGCCTGCAATGGGCTGATTAATAATGCCCAGCACCGGCTTGCCATGATGCAATAAGCCAATCAGTGTCACAAACAAGGCCCGGCCGACCGTAAATGACTTGGTGCCATCCACCGGATCGAGCACCCAGACCCATTCCGCCTCAGCGCGTTCCTGACCAAATTCTTCCCCGATAATGCCGTCCTGTGGCCGGGTCTTTGTAATCAGCTCCCGCATCACCCGCTCGGCCTCACGGTCGGCGATCGTCACCGGGCTGCTGTCGGATTTATCGTCGATAGCCAGCGGATGCCGGAACAGGGGGCGGATCGCCGCAGCACTCACATCCGCCAGCTGCTGCGCCAAAACAATCATTTCATCAGGCAATACCATTGAGGCTCCATAAGAAATTGAATTTCTGCTAAAGAAAATAACATCTATTGCAGATTAATAATAATGGTTTTTATTCACAAGAGATACAATCTTCAAACAGCGGTCTATATGCCAGTGTTAATATACTACGCAGATCAGATCCATCCCGCATCATGCCTGAAATGGGCATTTCAAATAGAAAGTCAAAGAGCAGACGGCTCACTATTCACTGGCATTCGGAGCAAAAGAGAATAGAATTATGTCTGACTGGCCGGTAATAAATCGTTTTTATTTCCCGGTTAAACACAGGATTTAAAAATCAGACCCCGCTACTTGTTAATTAAAATACAAGAGTGATTTTACGGAGAATATACGATG
>JBOFGM010000084.1:0-6387 GCA_051649105.1 Iodobacter sp.
GCCTGACTTCCGAGCTGATTCTGCTGTTTTTATATATTGGTTTTATGGCCCTCAAAGCCGCCATCGATGATCCGCGCCGCGCCGATAAGGCCGGAGCCGTGCTGGCGCTGGTTGGTGTGGTGAATATCCCGATTATTTATTTCTCGGTGAAATGGTGGAGCACCCTGCATCAGGGTGCCTCGGTCAGCCTGACCAAAGCGCCCAGTATGGCGGCGCTGATGCTGTGGGGAATGCTGTTTTGTGCTCTGGCATACTGGATGTACAGCATTGCCATAGCGCTGACCCGGGCCCGCTGCATTGTGCTGGAACGTGAAAAACAGACCGAATGGGTGCATGCCCTGCTGACGGAAAAGGAATAAGCCCCATGTACTGGAATAATCTTGCCGATTTTTTAGCCATGGGCAGACATGGTCTGTATGTCTGGGGCTCGGTCGGGGTGACGGTGCTGCTGATGGTACTGGAACCCTTACTGTTATCCCGCCATCGCAAACAACTGATCACCCGGCTGAAACGCCAGTTCCGTGCCGAGCAGCTGGAACGCCATCCATCCAAAGTAATCCATGAGGTAAAGAATGAAAGCACGCCATAAACGTATCGCCCTGATCCTGGGTGCTCTGGCTGTTTTAGGGCTGATTGCGGCGCTGATTCTGAATGCCTTTCAAAGTAATCTGGTGTTTTTTTACTCACCCACTCAGGTGGCGGCAGGAGAAGCGCCCAGGAATAAAAACTTCCGTATTGGCGGCATGGTTAAAACAGAATCCCTGAAGCGTGAGGCCGATGGCGTGACCGTGCGCTTTGTTGTGACCGATACCGATAAAGAAATGACCGTGGCTTATAAGGGCATTCTGCCTGACCTCTTTAAAGAGGGAAAAGGCGTGGTGGCACAGGGCCAGATTGGGGAAGATGGTTTATTCCGGGCCAATGAAGTGCTGGCCAAGCATGATGAAAATTATATGCCGCCGGAGGCCGCCAAAGCCGTCGGAGATGCCCATACCCGGGCTGCAGCCAATAAGGCCGCAGCAGAAAACGCCGCCAAAACAGTTCAACCCTGACGGCCCGCGGGTTAAGACTTTAAAATAATATCGTGGTCGGTGACTTCCCATGGCGGGGAGTCATAATCCACCCCGGGTAAACGAGGCAGCGGTGGAAGTTCAACGGCAGCCACGACAGGCACCACCGGTTTGGCAGGTTTAGCGGGTTTGGAGGCTTCAGGCCCGGCGCTCTCCGCGATCCACTTTAAAAACGGTGTTAAATCCGCCTTATCCACGATATACCAAATTTTCTTAGTGGCATCCCATTTAGCGCCCAAGGCCTTGGCACTGTCTTTTTCGGCAAAAGGGACTTTTAAATTAACCCGCACTCTGAACACCCCTTCCAAATAATCATTAGTTAAAACCATAGCCAATCAGCCAATCAGTACCACCGATTTCACCTGCACCCAGACGGCTTTACCCGGGCAAAGCTGCAGGGTTTGGGCCGATTTTCCCGTAATTCTTGCCAACAGCAAAGTGTCCCCACAATAAACCCGCAGCAGCACCTGGGACGGATGATGATCCGCCATAATGGATTCAATCACGCAGGGCAGATGATTCTGAATACTGGTCTGCTGTGGCTCATCCAGCGTAATACTGACATCCCGCGCCAAAATACGCAGCCGGAGCTTTTGCCCAAGGGCTGCGCCATTATCCCGCAACCAGAGGCTGCCGCCGGAAAAATCCACCCGGATCAGATGCCAGCGCTCATCCCGCTCAGCCAGCCGCCCTTCCAGCAACGCCCCGGCCTCATCCCCGGCCGCCAGCGGGCTGCCGGTCGCAACCAATACCTCTGCCACCGGCCCGGCGGCTTTCACCTGCCCCTGCTCCAGCACCACCATCCGCTCGCCCAGACGCGCCGCTTCATCGGCCGAATGGGTGACATAAAGCATAGGAATCTTTAACTCATCCCGCAGCCGCTCCAGCCAGGGCAGAATATCCTGCCGGCGGGCATAATCCAGGGCTGCCAGCGGCTCATCCAGCAGCAATAAGCGGGGTCTGGCCGACAACGCCCGGGCAATGGCAATCCGCTGCCGCTCGCCGCCCGATAATTGCTGGGTGCGGCGCTTTAATAAGCCGCCAATTCCCAGTAATTCCACCGCCGCATCCAGCGCCTGACGATCGCCCGGAGCCTGACTTCTGCTCAGGCCAAACTGCAAATTACCCTGCACATCCAGATGCTCAAACAGGCTGGCTTCCTGAAAAACATAGCCCAGCGGACGCTGCCAGGTGGGCAAAAAAACTTTGGCCGCATCATCCTGCCATATTTGCCCGTCTATTTTAACCAGCGCATTACCCGCCCGCTCTAAGCCTGCCACACAGCGCAGCACACTGGTTTTACCCGAACCGGAAGCGCCAAATAACACGGTAATCCCACGCCCGGGCAGGCAAAGATCCACCGACAGCGTAAACCCGGCCCGGGGCAGAGTCAGCCGGATCAGATTATCTGGCTCGCTCATAGCACTCCCCGGTTATGGCGGCGGTTTAATAAGGCCAGCCCCAGCAGCACCACAAAAGAAAACACCAGCATGCTGCCGGCCAGCCAGTGCGCCTCGGTGTATTCCATGGCTTCAACATGGCCATAAATTTGTGTGGAAACCACCCGGGTTTTGCCGGGGATATTGCCACCGATCATCAGCACAATGCCAAATTCACCCACCGTATGGGCAAAACTTAAAATTGCTGCCGTAATAAACCCCGGCCGGGCCAGTGGCAGCACCACCGAGAAAAAAGCATCGATGGGCCGGGCACGCAAAGTAGCCGCCACTTCCAGCGGACGCGGGCCGATGGCTTCAAAAGCATGCTGCAAGGGTTGCACGGCAAAGGGTAGCGAATAAACCAAAGAACCGATCAATAAGCCGGTGAAGGTAAACGACAGCAAACCCAGCCCCACAGACTGAGTCAGCTGGCCCAAAAAGCCATGCGGCCCCAGTGCCACTAAAAGATAAAACCCCAGCACGGTGGGCGGCAAGACCAGCGGCAAAGCCACTACCGCGCCCACAGGTGCTCGCCAGCGCGAGCGGGTATGCGCCAGCCACCAGGCCAGCGGCGTGGCGATCAGCAGCAGCAGCAATGTTGTCAGACTGGCCAGCTTTAAGGTCAGCGCGATGGCTTGTAATGTGTCAGGGCTGAATGGCATAGGGATCAGAAATCATAACCATAGGAGCGAATAATCTGGCGGGCTTTTTCGCCACGCAAATAGCCGGCCAGCGCCAGTGCCGCGGCATTGTCTTTGCCACTGGCCAGAATCATGGCGTCTTGCCGGATGGGAGTATGCAAATGGGACGGCACCAGCCAGGCAGAACCTTGAGTAATGCGCCCGTTGGCAAACACTTGCGACATCGCCACAAAGCCCAGCGGTGCGTTTTCGGTTAAGACAAACTGATAGGCCTGAGCAATATTCTCGCCCTGCACTAATTTACCCTGCCAGCGGGATAATAATCCCAGTTTACTCAGGGTTTGCATGGCCGCAACACCATAGGGGGCCAGCTTAGGGTCTGCCACCGCCAGCCGTTCAAACGGGCCGGTTTTCAGCACTTCGCCTTTGGCATCCACCAGCCCGGGCTGCTTACTCCACAGCACCAGCTTACCGATGGCATAGGTAAAACGCGTGCCAGCCACACCCAGCCCCTCTTTTTCTAAGCGAGCCGGTGTTTCATCATCCGCCGCCAGCAATAGCTGGAAAGGAGCCCCGTTTTTAATCTGGGTATAAAACTTACCGGTAGAGCCAAAAGAGAGCTGTGCCTTATGGCCGGTATCCTGAGCAAAGGCGGCCGCAATTTTTTGCATCGGAGCCGTAAAATTAGCCGCAACGGCCACACTCACCTCGCCCGCCTGAGCGAATCCGGCCAGACAGATCATCATAAGCAGATATCCATGCTTCATTGCGGCGCTCGCTATTCAAAAATAGAATAGCGCAGTATAGCAATCATCCTTGTTCTTGCGGACAATGCCCTTATGAAAAACAACCCACTCCATCTGGCCGAAGCGCTGGGCCATGAAAGCAGCGATAAGCGCATCGCCATCTTGCAGCAGATTGGTGAAACCGGCTCGATCTCTGCCGCGGCCCGCAAGGCAAGTGTCAGCTATAAGGCCGCTTGGCAGGCGATTGAAACCCTGAATAATCTGGCCGGCACGGCGCTGGTCGAAAAAGCGGTGGGCGGAGCCGGTGGTGGTGGTGCCATTCTGACCGAAGCCGGCCGACAGCTGCTGTATGCCGCAGCCAGACTCAGTGAGGCGCGAGCCGCGGTACTGGCTGAGCTGGAGCACGGCCCGGCCAGTGCCGGCATTCTGGCCCTGGGGCTGCGCACCAGTATGCGCAACCAGCTGCCCTGCAAGATCCGCCGGCTGGGCATGGCCGGATCGTTTCTGCGGGTGGAACTGGAGCTGGCCGATGGCAGCCCGATCTGCTCGCGGATTACGGCAGAAAGCGGCCAGCTGCTGGGCTTATATCCGGGGCAGCAGATACTGGCTCTCTGCAAGGCCACCGCCGTTGAAATAGCGCAGCAGCTGCCAGAGCGGGATGGATTTAATCGCTTAGTTGGCCAAATCAGCCGGGAAGCAGACGCCGGCGGCGGAGAAACCGGGCTGCAACTGACGAGCGGTTTGCAACTGGTCGGCTTTGCCGGCCCGGCTCATCATCTGACTCATGGCGATGCCGCCATGGCCAGCGTGGAGGAATCCGGCATTGTGCTGGCCATCGCCGGCTAAACCGCACACAGCCCGGCGCATATGCAAATAAGAACTCCACTCATCAGCCTGTAAGCAAAGCCAGTCAGTTATGCGATTGACATAAACAACCAGTCAGCTACATTAGTCTTCAATGATAAAGGCACTCCCGTGCGAAAGCCGGGATCGCAAAACCACCGGTCTAAGGCCCAGCGCTAAGACAGCGGAGTTGCCATAGTGATACCCCCTTCAGCAGCCTGCCCGAAGGTCTTTGGCACTCCCCGGTATTTTGCGCCGACCATCCGGTCTGCCTTGCCCATTTTTGCGAGGAGAATTCTGATGGCTGGACGTTCACTGCAACAACACTCTCTGCTGCTGGCAAGCAGCCTTGCTCTGGCCCTTCAGGGCTGTGGCGGCGGCGGATCAACCGCTGATCAGCCCCCTTCTGTCACCGCCTCTTTAGGTGACACCATTGTGGCGGTTCCCACTTATCGCCTGGCACCGGTTTTGCCGGCAGCCCCGGCAGATACCGATATTCAGGGCGGGGATGCTTCCGCTTTACAGGCGCCAGAGCGGATACAAACCTCCGCCGCACAGGGCGCCCTCAATACCGCTGGTGTCAGCGCCGGCAACTTACCCGCCTATCTGGCTGGTGCTAACAATGCCGGTGCAGACAACGGAGCCACTAAAGCCGTCTTCACCATCTATACCCCGGCACAGATTCGCGCTGCCTATGGCTTTATTGCTATACCGGCCGTTGGAGCCAAACTGACCGCGGCCCAGAAGGCCAATCTGGGCTCCGGCCAGACCATTTATATTATTGATGCCTATAACGCCCCCACCGTTGCGGCGGATCTGGCCACGTTTAACACTAAATTTGGTCTGCCGGCCTGCACCACCACCACGCTGAAATCCACCTCGGCCCTGCCGCTGGCCGCCAATCCGGCCGGTTCCGGCTGCTCCCTGACCATTGCCTATGCCAATGCCAGCGGCGGGCTGAATAATACGGCCCCGGCCAATAATGCGGGCTGGGCCGGCGAAATTGCCCTGGATGTGCAATGGGCGCATGCACTGGCCCCGATGGCGCGGATTGTGCTGATTGAAGGACAAGATGCCATGGTCAGCAGCTTATCGGGCGCGGTGGCTCTGGCCAATAAAATGGGCAAAGGCGCGGTGAGCATGAGCTTTGGCGCGCCGGAAGGGGCCTGGGTGAACAGCTATGACGGCAATTTTAATACGGCGGGCATGAGCTATATTGCCGCCTCGGGCGACAATGGGGCAGGAGTGAGCTGGCCAGCCGTCTCATCAAAGGTCCTGGCCACCGGCGGCACCTCGCTCAGCTACACCAGCGGCACCCGGGCAGAAACCGCCTGGTCTGGCTCGGGCGGCGGCACCAGTGCTTATGTCACCATGCCGCTTTATCAGACCTATGTGACCGTTCCGGGCAAAAATGTGGCTAAACCGATGCGTGCCGTACCGGATGTGGCTTTAAATTCGGATCCGAACTCCGGGGTTTATACCGTGATGTCTGGCGGCTGGTATTCCGTCGGGGGCACCAGCGCCGCGTCCCCGCAATGGGCCAGCCTGCTTGCCGTCACCAATGCTTTACGGGCGCAATCTGGCAAAACGGCCATCGGCCAGCCACAAACCGCCTTATATAAAAATATTGCGGCCGTGGCCAAGGTCT
>JBOFGM010000085.1:0-5747 GCA_051649105.1 Iodobacter sp.
TAGTAGAAGGGTTTACCGATAGCACCGGCCCTGAAGCCCATAATCAGAAATTATCCATGCAGCGTGCCAATTCAGTCGCCAATGCACTGCGCCAATCAGGCATTTCAACTCAGCGGGTTGCAATACGCGCCTATGGCGAGACCAACCCTGCTGCAGCAAATGATTCAAGTAAAAACCGCCAGTTAAATCGTCGCGTTGAAATTGTGATATCCGACGAAAAAGGTCAGATTGCCCCGCGTTAATTAAATGGAGAATATCATGAACTTTGAAAATAAAAGATATGCGGAGATGGATATTGCCGAGATTCGTGCCGCAGCAGCAGACATGGAAAATGGTGCCGTAACCTCCGGCTATCAGGGTGACAGGTCAAAAATCATTGCTCTGCTTAATGCGGCGCTGGCAACCGAACTGGTTTGTTATTTACGCTATAAAAGGCATTACTACACAGCAAATGGCCTGCTCAATGGCCCAATTAAAGCTGAATTTTTAATTCATGCCCAGGAAGAACAACAACATGCTGATCAATTAGCGCAACGTATTGTTCAGCTCAATGGCTATCCGGATTTTAATCCATCCACGCTGATTGATCGCAGCCATGCATAATATAACGACTCTACCAATATTCAATCCATGATTCAGGCCAATTTAATTTCTGAAAGAATCGCCATTGAATCCTACCGGCAAATGATTAAAGAGATTGGGGATACAGACCCGACCACAACCCAGATGCTGATCGGCATTATGGCCAAGGAAGAAGAACATGCCGATGATATGCGCGATTTACTGATGCATTAAATAAAAACTGCCGGCAGCATTGCCTGTCCCGGGCAGATTCATCTGATTTTCTATGAAAGGCTAAGGAGTTAATTATGTTTGGATCTAACAATAAACCACTTGACGTTGATTATGAAAATTTAGTCAAAAAGGCGCAAGAGCTGTTGCAAGAAGCGGCGAGCTTAACGGGAGACAAAGCCGATGAAGTCCGTGGGCAAGCCATGGAGCTGCTTGATAATGTGCTTGGAACACCTAAAAGTGGTCCCGAACGAATGGTTTGCTCATGTAAAAAGATGGTGGGCTCCGCCTGCGGTTGCGTAAAAACGCACCCATGGAATACCCTCGCCGCAGTTGCAGGAATTGGTCTGCTGCTTGGCATTATTTTTCGCCGCAAATAATCCATCCAGCGTATCGCTTTGAAAAATGCCCAACCCAATGCTTCATGAAATGGGCAGGTTATAAAGTTCGTATTTGATAACTGGCTTAAACTCAACCATTCATCAATGTAAATCGCCACCTGCCCATGCGGCGCACCGTTCGTGCTGCATAACACCCAATTTAGCGCGCCACTAAGCGCGCCCGGGTCGAACCGCTTCAGCCTGCTTTATCTGCCTTCATCTGACGTTATCCATTGCCCACGGCTTTCATACTGAAACGCCATGGCGAGAAGCACTGCTAAAAATCAGCGGAGTTTATGCCCCCCCTGAACGGACACCCTGCCCCTGCTCAAAGACATAAATTTGCACTACAAAGAGAATAAGTACCCGCTTCTTTTGGTACTAAGTCAGGTTTTTTGAACTTCCGTATGTCATACCTATCGAAACCTCCGGCACCCCCGTAAGGGATTGATCTGATTCAGATTTGGCCCGGAGCCATGAATAATTGGATTAAATGGCTTTAATGGATCAAATCAAACGTACCCACTGTTTGGCTATAGTTATTATTCAAATCAATTCTGCATTGCTACAGGTAAAGCAGCCATTGCCGTATTGAAATTATTATTTAAGGAAGTTAAAAACCATGGCGATTTCTTATTCTGCGACGGCAGCCAGCACATTGATTCTTTTTCTTACCGCCTGTGGTGGCGGGGGCAGTATTGAGATCAATCCACTGCCTCCCCTTAATCCCTGGACAGGGCCAGCCAGCTTTAATGCGTTTAAGCCAGAAACCCTCGATGCCGCCAGTGTGGTCAACGTCGCCAGTACCGATGGCGCAGTGATTCTGGATGGGCAAAAACGCTATTTTCAGTCCAGGCAAACAGGGCCGCGCTTTAACTTTACCGCCGGCACGCCATGGATCAACGACGGAATAAATTTCACAGGGGGTTATGAGCAAATAAATAAATCCCGGATTGATTATGTGATTTATGCCGATCAAATATCGCGTGCCGATATTGGCAATGGATGGGTCAATGCCACGCCGGTCATGGACTTTATTTCTCTTTGTTCACCAGCGCAGCAGTACGTATTAATCAGTGCGTCGGCCATTTCACAAAACAACAGCAATGCATTTTTAAACAAGACGTTATCCAGCAGGCGTTATGCCAAGGGCACTTGCCTGGAGGAAGGCCGCCTGAAAACGCTGGAGTTTGATGCTGTGGGTGGCGCCATGGAAAGAACCACCCTGAGCCCGTCGATCAGTATTTCTGCCGCAGAAATTAATCAACTCATTGCAGGGCAAAGCCTGCCCACGCTGGACAACCAGGGCCAGCGCACAATGCGTTTTTATAAATTTAATGACGCCCATGGGGAAAGACTGGCCATTCAGGAATTTGTACGTTATCCCGCCGATAACCGCAAAAGCTATATCCGCATCTGGTATTAAGCCATATACACCTAAAAAAGAGGACATTCGTGTCCTCTTTTTTTATTTAATCCGCAGGGCCGGCATCTGCCGCCCAACGGATTTACCCCCAGCCGGTCAGGTACGGGGCTTGGCGGGCAGCTGTTTTAATACCTCATTAGTAAAATACGGCTCGTCTTCCACCCAGAAAATATAATCCAGCCCCAGATAATTTCCGCCAAAATCCAGCAAATCGGCCACGGTATTTTTCTTGCCGGTTTTAGGATTAATCTGGCGAAGATTGCCGTCCTGCACCGCCATGCCTTTTACCAATGCAGCGGGATAATCCTTAATAAAACCATAGGACTGCAGCATATGTCCTTTGCGATATGGCATTAAATCCGGCCCGCCAACGCCCATTTTCAGGGATTGAGCCAGGGTAAATAAACGGCGCATATAACCCTTATCATGATCTGGCAGCCATTCATCCGGCAGAAAATTTAAATAAACCATCGCATGAGATTGTTTAAATGCCCCTGCCAATACCCGCATATTATCGCCAAGCGCATTAACATAGGCTTCGGGGCTAAAATCAGCAGGAAAAGTGGTCGTGCCATCGGCGTTTTCTGTGCCGATATCAACCGAGCTTTCGTTAAAGTTAATCCCTGCAATTTTGCCATCTAATTCACGGCCTAATTGCCGGATTAAGGCTTGATAGCGCTCCCTTACCGGCGGCTCCCACATTTTACTGACCAAGCCATAGTCATCGTCACTTACCGGCTTATTGGGGTCACGCTCGGGTGCAGACAACATGCTTTGCCTGATTACGCCGCCTTTATAGATGGGATCCTGCATAATATAATCCGGCACATTAGGGCGCGGTGAAAATGATTTGTCTTGTAACTGAATCCAGAGTTTTTTATTCTTTGAACTTAACCAGGCTATATCGGCTTTAATACTGCTGAAGTCATAATGGCCTTTAACCGGTTCAAGATCGCGCCATTTATATACAATTTGCGCCCCACTGAAACGGGGATCCTGTAACCCTTTATCCGCCCGGATATTTTCACCTGCGGCTTCCCGGTGATTAATATAAATATAATGCTGCAGACCAGGATCAGCGGCAAATACGGCGGAACTCATCAACAACAACACACAGAATAATCGGCTCAGCATAAAGGTTCTTTTTCAGGACAGCGGGCCACCAGGTTAACTCAAAAATTCAGCCGCAGATACAATGACTATTTACGCAGGGTGATGCATACTGTGCCCGCATAAACAACACTTTACAGATCAACGTAAGACCCTGTTTAATAAAACCAATACCACCCTCACACCGACATTCTGAATACGGATCAAGCCGCATCAGCTTCGCCCGGCCAGGTAACTCATTTCTTTGGCCCAGGCACTGTAGTGGCGATGATATTCGGCCAGCTCTTTTTGCCCGCTGGTTTTGGCGGCAAAGGCATTGAGCACCGGCAATTGCTGCGCGGCGATTTGTTTAGCCGCCGGGTTGCGGGTGGCGGTTAAAAATGAAGACAGGCTGGTGACCACCTGACCGGCCTTGGCTTTAAGGGATGCCTGAACCAGGCTGTCGGCCAGCTGAGGATGAAATTTCAACATCCAGGCCGCATAGTGCCGGATCTGCGGCACCTGCTCCAGCAGGGTTTGCCGCTCCAGATCAAAATCTTCCCGGGCGATGATTTTTTTATCCATAAACACCACCGGGGCCGCTGCCGACGTATCACAAGCCCAGCCCGGACGAACTTTCAGCATTTCCGCCTGATATTGCTCTTCCCGGTAAGGATAAAAGGGCATGGTCCGGCAACGCGCCGGCTTATTAGCATGGATGCCGCACAGCATGTCATCCCTTAAGGCAGGGCAGGGAAAAGCCGGCGGAATATACGCGCTGGGCGTGATCAGCAAGGCCATCTCTTTGCGCCCGACCGGGAGCGTCGTTCCCAGCCGGGACACCATGGCGTAATCCTTACTGCCCTCGCGCAACGGTGTCCAGATCAGCGCCAGCGGAAACCGCTCTGCATGGGCAAAGGCATCTGCCAGGGTCAGCGGCAGCTGGCCATAGCAGCATTTGCCACAGGCGGTGCACTGAAAATGGTGTTCCATCATTCCTGCTCAATAATCGTACCGCAACATTTCTTGGCTTTTTTTCCCGATCCACAGGGGCAAGGATCATTGCGGCCCACTTTAGTGACATGGCGCTGGGTAATTTGCGGATTAAAATCGCCGCTGACATACAGCCATTGCCCATCTTCACGCCGGAATGTGGCCAGCTCGGCCTGAATCATTTCTTTCTGATCCCGCCGAAAGCGGATCACAAACTCCACCTGCGCCGTATCGCCCTCTTCCGTTGCCCGGCGAATTTCCAGACTGCGCCATTCGCACTCATCGGCTAAGCGTTCTGCCTCGGCCCGGTTAAAGTCTTCCCGCACTTCAGGGGCATGGGTACGCTCAATATGATCCAGCTTTTTAAGCACAAAAGCGGTGTAACGGGAGCGCATAACGGCTTCTGCCGTGGGCGCTATGGCGCCGTCAACAAACGGGCCGCAACACTGATCCAAAGGCAGCTTAGAACCACAAGGGCATAGAGTCATTACAATTTCCTGATGAAAAACGGTTTCATATTGGCGCGGCCAGCACCACAGGGCACCGGCGACCACGGATCGCAAGCAGCGCACCTGCCGGATTATGATTGATTCGCTAAGAAATTGTACTGACAGAACATAAGTTCTGTTTAAAAAAACAGACTCTGATTTATTCGAATTGCTTTCAATAAATAAAACGGATGGGGCCTCAGTTAAATATCAACCCTTGTTTGCCATGACAGAATCAGTTAATACAATGCATCAGTAGTTTTTATTTATAAAAGGAAACGATCAAACAATGCACTTCAGACAGGCCACTCATGCTGATATTCCCGCCCTCTCCCAAATCCGGCTGGCAGTAAAAGAAAACACGCTCTCTGACCCGGGGCTGATTACCCACGATATGTATGCACATTTTCTTCATTCTGGCGGACAGGGCTGGCTTTGTGAAACAGAGGGCAAAATCACGGGCTTTGCCATTGCGGCATACCAGGACCATTCCATCTGGGCCCTGTTTGTTTTGCCTGTCTGTGAAGGCAGAGGCATTGGCAAGCAGCTGTTAACTTTGGCTGTGGATCATTTATTCAG
>JBOFGM010000086.1:0-4185 GCA_051649105.1 Iodobacter sp.
TAATCTGGCAACGGGTCTGGCCGATGCCGATGTGGTTTACGCCACCCGGGTACAAAAAGAGCGGATGCAGGGCGAAGTGATGGAAGGCTATGGTGAAAACTTCCAGATTAATCTGCGGGCGGTGGATACCTTCTGCAAACCAGATGCCATTGTGATGCATCCGCTGCCGCGCGACAGCCGCCCGGGTGCCAATGATCTGTCGACCGATTTAAATCAGGATCCGCGGCTGGCTATTTTCCGCCAGACCGATAATGGCGTGCCCATCCGCATGGCCGTTTTTGCCAAGCTGCTGGGTGTGGATCAGCAAATTCAGCACAGCCTGCGCGACCGGACCTGGGTTCACCCGCATAAACTGGGCCCCAATGATGCCTCGTTTGATGAATTGTAAGATGATCTGATCTTTGCCCCAGGCGCTGTATTACACTACAGCGCCTTTTATCATTTCAGGACCCGCACCATGCTTTTTGCCGAAATCTTAGCCAGCCTGCCAGCCATTGATCATCTTGCCGCCCTTGAGCTTTTGGATGGTGAAACCATTGTGGCACGAATTGAAAACCAACCCGGCCAGGCCGGCAGTGTGCGGGTTTACCACGCGCTTTATCAGGAATTCGGCGCCATTAATCAGATTGCCGCAGCCAAAGGCATCCGCCTTTATGCGGAGCACAGCCAGGATGCCATCGCTTTTCCGGGTAAACACCCCAATATTGACCGTTTGTTAACGCTGACTGACGCAGGGCAGGCTTTAGCGGTCAGACTTATTGCGGCTTGACCCGGGCAATTGATAAAGCTACATTCCAAGCTGATTCTTAAGAAAAAAGCCCATGTTTAAGCGCTATTATTTGATTATTTTTCTGCTGTGCTGCGGTCAGGCACTGGCCGGAGCCCAAAAAGAAGAACAACTCTCGTCCGCCGTGCAAACCTCAATGCAAAGATCGATCAATGACGGGCAATCGCCCAGACTGGTCTTTAGCACCGCGGCCGAAGGAGATGCCTGGCTGGCCGCAATGTCGGCACGTCTGGCAAAACGGATTCCCGATGAGTTTATCCGCCGCACTCTGCTGACCGCCATCCATTATGAAGCCAGCCGGGCCGGCCTTGATCCGCAGCTGGTATTGGGTTTAATTCATGTGGAAAGCGGCTTTAACCGCTATGCCCTGTCGGTGGTGGGGGCCCGCGGTCTGATGCAGGTGATGCCTTTCTGGCAAAGATCGATTGGCACCAAAGGCCATAATTTATTCGATATGAATACCAATTTGCGTTATGGCTGCACCATTTTGCGCCACTATCTGGATATGGAAAACGGCGATTATTTCCGCGCCTTAGGCCGTTATAACGGCAGTTTAGGCCGGGCCGAATATCCTAATCTGGTTTATGGTGCATGGAAAAACTATTACGCCTATAACGAAACCAATACCAAAATAGCCGCGCAATAGCCCCTGCTTATCTGGCAGGGGCTTATTTCAGATATCAAGCCATCAGACGCTGATATTGGCAATCACCGGTGTGTGATCGGACGGGCGCTCATTTTTTCTGGGCTCAATATCGATCACACATTCACTGCATAACGGCACTAATTCAGCCGAAAGCAAAATATGATCAATTCGCATACCCGCATTTTTTCTGAAGCCAAATCCACGATAATCCCACCAGGAAAATGATTTTTCCGGCTGATCAAATAAGCGGAAAGAATCAGTTAATCCTAAATCCAATAAAGCCTGAAAGGCATCGCGCTCAGGAGCGGATACCAGGACCTGCCCTTCCCATTTCTTTGGATCGTGCACATCGGCGTCTTGTGGGGCAATATTATAATCCCCCAGTAAAGCCAGCTTTGAATAGCGGGCCATTTCTGTTTTAAGCCATGCCGTTAATGCCGTCAGCCAGGATAATTTATACTGGTATTTATCTGATTCTAATGACTGGCCATTGGGAATATAGGCGCAAACCAGACGCACCCCTTGCATCGTGGCGGCAATCAGCCGCACCTGAGCATCCTCAAACCCCGGGATATTCACCACCACATCAGTTAGTGGCTCACGCGCAATAATCGCCACGCCGTTATAGGTTCTCTGCCCGGCAAAGACCACATGAAAACCCGCTTCCTCGATATCGGCACGGGGGAAAACAGGATCATCCATTTTGGTTTCCTGCAGGCAAAGCGCCGTCACATCAGGGTGGGCAGCCAGCCACTCCAGCACCTGTGGCAGGCGCACTTTAAGACTATTTACATTCCAGGTAACAATTTTCATAGTTGGCTTCAGGCCTTATATTTATTGGGTTTATATTGTGCTGGCAACACAAAGGGATTCAGGGGGCTATTTTGGCATGAAATAAGCCGGCAACACCGCTTTGCCAAGGGTAAATATCAAAGCCTGCTTGCTCGGCAGCACTTTCAGACGGCAAACCAGCCGCAGATGACAGATCGGCCCGCATACACAGTCAAACCTGTGTATTGTCATAAATTCTTCATGCCCAATTGCTATGGTCCTGCCACTCTCTAAGGAACCACCTCGATGAATAAGTATTTTGCCGGCCTGTTTACGACTCTCACGCTGGTCAGCGCCAGTGGCCATGCTGCTCCAGCCGACCCGGTACTGGTTTCTTTTGCCACGGTAGGCGATTCGCGGGAAGAGCCCTCGGCTAAACTTAATGGTCAGGATCGGATCTGGTTGCAAAACACCAAAGCCTGGTCCCGGATGTTGCGCGAAATTCAAAGCCAAAAGCCACATGCCCTGTTTTTTAACGGCGATATGATTATGGGCTACACCACCAATAAGGCCGATCTGAACCGGCAATACGCGTATTGGCGCGGCATGGTGACAGGATTACAGGAAACGGGCACTTATATTGTGCCGGTGCCGGGTAATCATGAGGTACAAGAGAAATTTAAAGAAAATGGCAAAACCCGGAAAGTGGCGCGCCAAAGCAATGAAGACAGCTGGCGCGAAAATATGGGCGATCTGATTTTAGATAGCGAGCGCTGGAAAACGGCCCTTGGCAGCCACTTTAGTGCCTTTGATGTTAAAAATGCCCCGGCGATTGGTGGCGAAGACCAGATCACCACCGATCAGTCTCAGCTTTCTTATTCCTTTGATTTTGCCGGATCGCACTTTACGGTGATTAACACCGACCCGGTTGGAAACGATGGTCATGCCCCGGTGGCTTGGCTGAAAGCCGATCTGGCGCAGGCTAAAGAGCGGGGAGCCAGGCACTTTTTTGTCTTTGGCCATAAACCCGCCTTTACCCATTTATTTAAAGCCGATGCTGAAATCGAAGGAATGGATAAATTTCCGGGCCACCAGAATGCATTCTGGCAGGTGATTGAAGACGCCGGTGCCACCTATCTTTGCGGCCATCAGCATATCTACCACCTGGATCAGCCATGGAAAAAACAGGGCGGCAAAGCCTGGCAGGTGATGGTAGGCACGGGCGGATCGCCGTTTAGTGCCGAGCCAGGTGAGAGCAAAAACCCGGAAGACCGCACCTATGCCTGGGCGCTGGTTAAAGTGCATGCCAGCGGTAAAGTTGCGATCGATACCTTTGGCTTTGATGATCAATATGGCAAAACCAGATTGCTGAAACATCTGGAACTCTGATTTCCAGAATCAAAAGGTGCGCAGCTCACCGCGCACCTGACCCTTAGCGCAATGCCAGTGCAGAAGCGCCCTGATAAGCCAGATAGAATCCCACCAGTAAAATCAGCGCGCCGGAAAAATAAGGCGCTTTGCGGGCGAATTCGCCAAAACCACCCCAGCGGGTGGCCATATGCTTCACGCTTAATGCCGCCAGCACCCCGGATGCCACCATCGTCAGCGCCAGACCCACACTAAAACACAGCACCAGCGTGGCCCCTAAGGCGATTTTCTTCAGCTGCAGGCACAGCAGCAAGACCGTAATCGAAGCCGGACAAGGGATCAGACCGCCAGTCAGGCCAAAAACCACAATTTGCCCGGTGGTGACTTCCCGGTTAGCAAAACGGCGGCGAATATCGTTGGCATGAGCCAGCTCGTGCGGATCCTGATACCCCTCTGCCGGCATATCCGGCACGGCACCCTGCTCCGCAAAGACCACATCGTAGTCATGACTGTGATGGCCATGCCCCAGACAAAGACGGGCGATAAATTCATGGGGCTCAGGAATCTCTGCGGTTGATTCAACAAAACCATCCCGCTGCACAAAATCAAACAC
>JBOFGM010000087.1:0-1448 GCA_051649105.1 Iodobacter sp.
TGTTTAAGGCTGCCAGTCGCGCGCAGCAGGAGAGCAGCATGAAAACGACCTTCCTCGATTTCGAGCAGCCAATCGCGGAGCTTGAAAATAAAATCGAAGAATTGCGCTTCGTTCAAGACGATTCAGCGGTAGATATTTCTGTAGAGATTGGCCATCTTGAGAAAAAAAGCCAAGAGTTAACCAAAACGATTTATTCCAAGTTGGCGTCCTGGCAGATTTCGCAGGTGGCTCGCCATCCGCAACGGCCGTACACACTGGATTACATCAAGGCACTGTGCACAGACTTTGAAGAGCTGCATGGTGACCGCAGTTATGCCGATGACACGGCCATTGTTGGCGGTCTGGCCCGTTTTAACGGCCAGTCGGTGATGGTGATCGGGCATCAAAAAGGGCGGGACACCAAAGACCGGCAGTTCCGTAACTTTGGTATGCCGCGTCCGGAAGGCTATCGCAAGGCTTTGCGCCTGATGAAGCTGGCAGAAAAATTTAATATTCCGCTGATTACCTTTATTGATACGCCGGGTGCTTATCCGGGGATTGGCGCAGAAGAGCGTGGCCAGTCTGAAGCCATTGGCCGCAATCTGTTTGAAATGGCCAAACTGCGGGTACCGGTGATTTGCACCGTGATCGGTGAGGGTGGTTCGGGTGGTGCGCTGGCGATTGCGGTCGGCGATGTGGTGCAGATGCTGCAATATGCCACTTACTCGGTGATTTCGCCGGAAGGCTGCGCGTCGATTCTGTGGAAAACTGCAGAAAAAGCGCCGGAAGCGGCAGAAGCATTGGGTATTACCGCTAACCGCTTAAAAACGCTGGGTATTATCGATAAGGTGATTACTGAGCCGCTGGGCGGCGCACATCGCGACTATCAGCAAATGATGGTCACGATGAAAAAGAATCTGGCTGATGCTTTGAAGCATCTGCAGGCCAAACCTGTTGATGAGCTTCTCGATGCACGTTTCGAGCGGGTAATGAGTTATGGCAAATACAAGGAAGAAGTCATCTCCTGATTTGCTGGAGCGGGCAGAGCAAGTGCTCTCCCGCTTTTTGCCCCGCTCCACCCTTTGCGTGGGGCTGTCGGGCGGACTTGATTCTGTGGTGTTATTGCATTTACTGGCTGAGATCCGTTCCCGCCGGGGTTTTCTGCTGCGCGCCGTATATGTGAATCATGGCTTGTCGCCGCACGCCGCAGCCTGGGCGGACTTTGCAGTGAGCTATGCCGAGAGCCTTGGGGTGGAGTGCCGGGTGGAAGGGGTTTCTCTGGCCGACTGGCCCGGCCTTGGCGTGGAAGGGGCGGCCCGCGCTGCCCGTTATGCCGCCTTTGCCCGGCAGGATTGCGATTTGCTGCTGCTGGCGCAGCACCGCAATGATCAGGCCGAAACCGTATTGCTTAATTTAATGCGCGGCAGCGGCCTGCGCGGGCTTGCTGCCATGCCAGAGTGGCGGCCGCT
>JBOFGM010000088.1:0-3439 GCA_051649105.1 Iodobacter sp.
AGCTCCCACTGCTTCCCATGAATAGCCATAGCGTTTCATCATGTCAGACAGAATTGAGGCCCCTATCATGATAGAAAGGCAGGGGTCTTGGCGTAAGTGTTTTTCATCTATTCCCATTTTCTTCAGGCGCGGTAAATGCACACTGTTAATTTGCATTAAACCAATATCATCACTGCCATTGCTGTTGCGATTACTTGCTTGTGGATTTAACCCCGATTCTTGCTGGGCTATGGCATAGAGTAATTCCGGGGAGATGCCGAAACTTTGCCCGGCACGCTCCCAACAATCAGCCCACGCCGACGACGAACACAGCAGGAGTAATAGTAAGAAAGAGCGCACTTCAGGCTCCCTGCAGTGAATGGCGGGATGGGTAGAGCGTGCCTAGTCTGGGGTCATGTCGCCACGTAGATAGCCATGGGCAGGTTTGCGTTGATATTTCTTGCTCTAAAGTGGCCGCTGCGTCCAGCCCTTGGTGGTGTAAAACAATGGGAAGAACTGCCGATTGAATTTGGCGGCTGTCTATTTTTTCTAACATAGTATCGACTAACTGTTTTGCACCCAGTGTTTTTGCCATGAGGTGTACATAGCCATAATTAAGGCACATTACCCCCGCTTCTTCTCCTGATTCACGGGCTGCCTGGGCTAGTTTCAGAGCGTGTTTGTGATCTCCTTGCCATGACAAAATAACAGCAAGCAGATTTTGCAGTACCGGATGCTCTTGTGCATATTGGCAGAGCTGTACTTCACCGAGTGTAATGGCCGAGTTAGTGCCATTTACCAAAAAACACAGCCATAGATGAAGAATGCTTGCTGCTGTAAGGGTCGGCGCCTGGCGAGTGCTTAATTCACTTGCAGTAAGAGCATCATTCAAGCGCCCACATAAAAACAAATGCCAGGCGTGATAATAGTGAACTTCAGCTGATTCAGGTGCGAGTAGAAGGGCCTGCATAAATAAGGTATCAGCAATAGTGTGGCTTGAATTCAGACTGCTGAGCAGTGCCAATAATGAAATTGCCAGTGGATTACGATGGTCTGATGCGAGTGCCTTATCAATTGCGGTTTGAGCTTTTTGCAAAGCGTGTTTCTGATCGAACAGGCCCAGCTGTGCTTGTGCCAGGTAGCATTCAGCAAGACCGCATAAAGTCATTGCGTTATCAGGATTATTACTTAAGCATTGCTTAAATAAAGTTAAGGCACGTTTAAGGCTTGATGGTGTATGCAGATGTAATTCATAACGTGCATTCAGATAGGCGATAGCCATCTCTTGCGAGCCTAAGGGCGCTGCCTCATTAGTACCCCATCTTAGGTCCGGGATGTGGCGCGGTAGTATTGATGCCAAGGTTTGTTGTAGTTTACATATATCAAGTTCTGACCCAATTTCTATTACTTCACGGTGAACGAGTTGGTGGTTGTTTGCTTTAACCAGTTCAATGCGTAAAAGGTGCTTGCCTGCACGGATTACGGAGTGTCCGGCTAAGTAGTAATCTGGGCAAATCTTTTCTATCAGGTTCATTACATCCAATGGGCTACGGCAGTCTTGAGTTATGGCTGCAGGCAGAACAGTTAGTCCATATGGCGAATATTGTGACAATCCTTGTACTAAAGTGTCATGTATTTCCTGAATATTTGCTTCTTCATTAATATGAAAAGGGAGAAGTGCAATTGTACATTTTCCAGGCAGGGGCTCAGTAAGGATAACGTTGGCAACCGGGCGACAAAAACGATAGCCTTTTCCATAAACGGTATCAATATAACGATTATTTTTATCTTCGATGAGAGCTTTGCGTAAGGTGTAGATGCACCTTGTCAGTGATTCTTCACTGACCTCCATATTGGGCCAAACATAATCCAGCAGCCTGTCTTTAGATACTAATTCGCCCGCGCATTCCAATAGCATAGTCAGGACCGCTAATTCTTTAGGTGGCAGGCTGATGTGCTGTTCTTTATGCTGAAGTACACCATCTGCTTGTAAAATAAAGTCGCCAAAAACATATTGTGTGCTTGGATTCGTCATAGTTTTATTTCCTTCATGTATGCGCCCTGCAAGCTGGGTTACTTTCGCAGGAAAGGCCATGCAACATCTTTTCTGCTTTGTCACAAAGGCGCTAAGTTGGAGCGAGTATATGAAGTGAATGTCTGTGGAACTATGAGAAAAGTCTTAGCAAAATAGGCAGACGGGGGGGGATTTTTCTGGGGAGGGCGCGGTGCTGGGTATTGAATGTCAGTTCTGACTATTTAATAGTATTTATCTGTTTGGGATGAATTAATTGTAAGTTAGTGCTTTTTATAGGGGTTTTCCGTAGTTTCCCTATTTATAAGATTTTATCTGATGTCATTTCTATATAAAGATAATCCGTGTAGTTTAAGTGGGATATTTATGAAAAAGGAGTGTATGTAAATATTCATTGAGGAAGTGATTGTGAAAATAACCATAGTAGCAAAGCGTGTAGTTTAATATGATTGTTTGAGATTCAGACTGGATATTTTATATTTATAAGATAATTCTTAACTCATCGATATTGAGTTGATGGATGGCTTTTATAAGGTAATTATTAACTGGCTGTTATTTTTGAGTGGGATATAGTTATATATTTCTGGTATATTTATGTTTAACGAGCTATTAATATAATTAACCGTAATTAAATTTATTTTTTTGTTGTGAAGTACATCAGATAGCGCAAAGTTACGTAGATCACAATTATAGTAGCAATCATCAGCTCTGAAAATGCCAGCCATTTAATTTGTTCTGCATAGGGCGCAGCAGATTCCCAGCGGGTTAATAAATCGCTGACCTTAAATAAGGCGGTAGCGCCGATCACTAAGGGAAAGGTAAATGCCGCATATCCCGGAGAAAATGGCAGGCCAAGTAATTTAAAGAATGCCAGATAAATAATTCCGGTCATTAAAATGGCAATGCCAAATAATAAGGCAACCAAAAGTAATGAGGGATCTGTGGTCACCGTTAAGTAACCGGCAAGTGAAAGGCTGGCCGGGGCAGCCAGAATAGCAATAGTTGGTTTGGCCGCATCAGGAATTTCACGGCTGAAAATAAGACGATAGAGCATCAGTGGCAGCATCACGGCATAGCACGCAATGCCAAACCAGAGTAATCCATGGGCCAGAGTTTCAAACTGCCCGCCGGGAAAGGCGACATCCGCCACGATAATGCCAACTGGGGGAACAAACCAGCTTGGCACCATATGATGGATTTTAAATTCTTTAGCCCGGTGCCAAATAAAGGTGCCTAAAAAAATGGCGTGCAGAATAACGGCAAAGAGCCAGATGATCTCCGCAAAAAGTAATGAATAGTGCCCCAGTGCTTTGGATACCACCATGGTTGCCATGGCAAATGTTGGCACCACACTGCCAACAACCGGATGCGCCAGATCTTGTAACAGCAAATGCGGATGCAATAAAAATTTGCAGCTTAAAATCAGCA
>JBOFGM010000089.1:0-3858 GCA_051649105.1 Iodobacter sp.
TGGAAACCGCCCCCAGCCAGGACTGGCAATTGTCATCGCCGTCAGCCAGCATCAGTAAGCTGCTTTGCACACCCTCAATCAGGCTGGCCGCATGATGCAAGCGCTTATGCTCCGCTTGCAGCTCCGGCCATTCTGCGGCGGTAAATTGTAATGCCGCCACTTCATCCACCTGCCACTGCAGCCGCTCCCGCTCCGCGTCGAAGGCTTCGGCATTGCTTTCTGCCAGAGCCAGCTCATCAACCACCGTTTTCCAGTCACGGTAAAGCTGCGCCACATCGCGGGCCTGCTGCGTGGCACCAGCATAACCATCCACCAGCTCCCGCTGCACATCCGAGCGCAATAAGGATTGCGGTGCATGCTGGCCATGGATATCCACCAGTTGCTCACCCAGCAATTTAAGCTGGGTCAGGGTGGCGGCAATGCCATTAATCCAGGCCCGTGATTTGCCATGGGTATCAATATTACGGCGAATCATCAGCTCTTCCGGGTCATCCCCCTGCAAAGACTCGGCTTCCAGCCAGGCCTGTGCATTGGCGGGCACGGTAAAGCGCGCCTGTAATTCTGCTTTTTCCGCACCATGGCGCACCACGGCGCTTTCTGCCCGGCCACCCAGCAGCAAGCCAAGGGCATCAATCAGAATCGATTTCCCGGCCCCCGTTTCTCCCGTTAAGGTAGTGAGCCCAGTTGTAAAATCGAGCGAAAGTTCATGCACGATGACAAATGATTTAAGCGATAGAGAAAGCAGCATGGCGCGTTTTTTTATACCTTAGATTTACACATCATGTTTAACCACAAAACAGGATTACTCTTTTAACCCAACCGCCGCAGCGGTCTGCCATTAATTACAGGCGTTCACCCCAGCGTAATTTTTCGCGCAGGGTATCGTAATAGTGATAACTGCTTGGATGCAGCACCCGTAATGTATTGCGGTAGCGGCTGATCAGCACCCGGTCTTTTTCCTGCAGATCACAATGTGACTGATTGTCATAGTAAACACGGGCGTCTTCGGCACGGGTCAGTAAAAACTCAACCGCGCAGGTGTCGTTCACCACAATCGGGCGGTTAGATAAAGACTGCGGGCAAATAGGCACCAGCGCAATCGCTGGCAGACTTGGATGCAAAATCGGGCCACCGGAAGCCAGGGCATAGGCCGTGGAGCCGGTAGGCGTTGAAATAATCAGGCCATCGGAGCGCTGGCTGTATACAAAGCGCCCGTCGATAAAGATTTCAAATTCAATCATCGCGCCAGTATTACCGCGGCTGAAGACCACATCATTAAAGGCCAGCGCATTATCGGTTTCATGCCCGTCGCGCATCACGGTGGTTTCCAGCAGGATGCGCTCTTCGGGAATAAAATCCCCGTGCAGCATATCAATAATCAGCTCATCCATCTCGTCGACCGAAATATCAGTCATAAAACCAAGGCGGCCCTGATTAATTCCGACCAGGGGAATTCGGTAAGGAGCCAGCAGACGGGCTACGCCCAGCATGGTCCCGTCACCACCGAGCACAATCACCAGATCGGCCACTTTGCCGATATTATCGCGGCTGACATCCTGATGCTCGGTAATGCCATGCTCCTGGGCGGTGGCTTCATCCAGAAAAACTTTGACATTGGCAGCGGCGAGCAGAGCGGCAAGGCGGCGAATGGGCTCACCCAAACCAGGAGTGCCGGTACGGCCCACGACAACGATGGTTTTGAACAGTAGACTATGCATAAGCTCATTAGACCCGATTTTTTAATAAAAAACACCCAACAGATTCGCTATAAACTGAAAGCCGGTATGCCGTTACCTTAGGCTAAACCATTAAACACAGAGTAAAACCAAGTAAGATTCTATATAAGCTTCTCACCGTCACGACACCCTATGCTGAACGATCGTTCTCAAATTCTACTTAAAACACTGGTCGAGCGCTACATTGCCGAAGGGCAACCTGTTGGCTCCAAGGCACTGCAACACTTTTCAGGGCTGGATATCAGCCCGGCCACCATCCGCAATACCATGGCCGATCTGGAATCGCTGGGCTTTGTCGCCAGCCCGCACACCTCCGCCGGCAGAATTCCGACCACGCTGGGTTACCGGCTGTTTGTGGATTCACTGCTGACGGTGCAACCGCTTGATAAACCAGCGATAACCGAGCTGGCAGGCCAGTTACCCGTGGACAGCCCGCAGCGCAGTGTGACCGCCGCATCGCAAATATTGTCCCAGCTCACCCAGTTTGCCGGCATGGTACAAAGCCCGAAACGGCACGATATTTTGCTGAAACAAATTGAATTTATGCAGCTCTCCGAGCGGCGGGTTTTGCTGATTTTAGTGACCAGCGACGGTGATGTGCAAAACCGTATTTTACAAACCGAGCGGCTGTTCAGCAGCAGTGAGCTGACTGAAGCGGCTAATTTTCTGAATCTGTATTGCTCGGGTAAGACACTCAGCGCCTTAACCTTGCTGGTACAAAATGAATTAGTCCGCCTTAAAAGTGACATTGTCAGCCTGATGAATGCCGCCGTGGCAGTGGGGGCTTCCCTTGCCAGCCACAGTGACTCGATGGTGATTGCGGGTGAGCATCATGTGCTGGGCTTTGGCGACTTATCTTCTAATGTGCAGCGCATGCGGCAGCTGTTTGCTTTATTTGAGCAAAAAACCTCTTTATTACAGCTGTTAAATCTGGGCAACCATGCCGATGGCGTCAAAATTTATATCGGCGATGAATCCGGACTGGCTCCGCTGGATGAATGCTCGGTCATTACCGCGCCTTACCGTGTTAATGGTGAGATCGTCGGCACACTGGGAGTGATTGGCCCGACAAGAATGGACTACGAGCGGGTGATTCCGATTGTCGATATTACGGCGCAACTGCTTTCTTCGGCCCTTTCACAATAATCTGCCCGCTAATGTTACTCACTTACATATCTTTTGCCCGGCTTTCATGGACAATAGAGGCCATCAGACAGGAAGCGAGCACAATGCATAAATTTATCCCTCTTATTTTAGCCGGCCTGATGGGCATGGCTCACGCCGACGAAGCGCTGGTTGCCCGTGAGGACGTACAAAGCTATATCAAGACCACGGCAGCGGCTTACCAGTTCAGCGAAGAAGAACTGACGCAGACCCTGAGCAGTGCCACATTAAAAAGTAATGTGCTGGATATTCTGGACCGCCCTTCCACGGCCCGCCCCTGGTATACCTTCCGCGTGAATTTCATTAACCCGGCACGCACCCTTTCCGGGGTCAGGTTCTGGCGTGAAAATGCCATCGTGCTGAAAGAAATCAGCGAGCGCTATGGCGTGGAGCCGGAAGTGATTGTGGCCATTTTGGGTGCCGAAACCAATTACGGCAAAAACACCGGCAGCTTCCATATTCTGGATGTGCTGACCACCATTGCTTTCAACTATCCGCGCCGCGCCGAATTTTTCCAGAAAGAGCTGACCGAGTTTTTACTGCTGGCCAGAGAAGAGAAAGAAGAGCCGCTGAGTTTTAAAGGCTCTTATGCCGGTGCCATGGGCTGGCCCCAGTTTATGCCTTCTTCGTTTCGCCAATATGCCGTGGACTATGACCAGAATGGTCACCGGGATATCTGGGCGCACCCGGACGACGCCATGGCCAGTGTTGCAAACTACTTAAAAGAGCATGGCTGGCAAAAAGGGAAACAAGCCTATACCGCCGTCAATATCGATGCCGATATGAGCGAAGTACTGGGCGATAAATTTAATCTGCATTACAGCGTGGGTGATCTGATTAAAAAAGGCGTGGTTCCCCTGGCAGAAGTGGATACCGATGAAAAAGCAGTGCTGTTTGCCTTAGAAACGGAGCCAGGCTTTACCAGCCATTATTTAGGCTTTAATAATTTCTATGTGAT